>CAZLBV010000001.1:0-4438 GCA_964557845.1 uncultured Eubacteriales bacterium
CAGCTCTTCCAGATCTGCAGCGATCAGTCCTGTGTATTTATCAAAGGCTTCCTGCGTGATCCAGCTTCCTGAAGATCCTCCTCGAGCACCTCTGGGTGATGTGATTCCCACCAGCTCTACACCGCCATATTCTTCAATAATATTTTTGAAACCTCCGATATAACCCCTATTTACATTTAATATGTCCCTCGTAGGTGGGCCCCAGTATTCCCAGTCCTCAATTGTTGTGGGATCCGGACAAAAAGTACAGGTTTCATGGGAAAAAGTGGCAACCGCAACCCGCATTTTTCCCTCTTCCGGTTCTGCTGTTTTATTACAGCTTCCCGAAAAGAACAAAAAAGTAGGGATCAACAGCATCCATAAAACCAGAAGAACCAGCTTCTTTTTTTCCATCCCCGCACCTCCTTCACGCATTATTTTGTTGTTTCAATTCTTTATAATTATTAGCATCATAAAAAATAATAGTAAAGCCAAAAAAAAAGGGACGGCCGTCCAGCCGCCCCTTAAATCTTTAAAAGGACCTGTTTATTTTTTCTTGAGATCGATGGTTCCGCTGAAGGTTTTTATATTAACTTCAGCACCTCCTCCATTAACACTTCCCTTGATCTCTTTTCCGAATTTTCCCGATACTGTGATGTCGAATTCAGTGTTAATACTGCCGCTGAAGGATTTCGCCATGATATCAAAAGCCGCGGATTCTGGAATCAATAGGGTTACTTCACCACTGTGTGACCGCAGATAATACCGGCCATTGGATTTTATGTCCCCATTGTAAACGATCTCTCCACTTAGCACTTTAACCTTAACTTCTTGGGCATCCGCGACATTCATGAGATCGATGTCACCGCTTACGGTTTCCGCATCAATAGATCCTCTTATATCTTGTACCAAAATGTCACCCGAGACAGAATTAAGATCAACATCACCGACAATATTTTTTAATTCCACTTCACCGCTGGTTGACTTACAATCCGCACCCTTTCCGGCTTTTTCAACAGTGACATCTCCGCTTATAGAGCTGGCTATCAGTGTGCCCACGATATCCATAAGGGTTACTTCTCCGCTCACAGTCCCGGCTTTCAGCGCACCGCCTATTTTTTCGGCATTTATATCCCCGCTGACTGAATTGATGTTAATGGATGCACCCTCTGGAATAGTTAGCCAGAAATCAACGGAGACATTCAACGATCTTAATCTCTCCTTAGGATATTCTGTCTTGATGTAAAGGACATCTCCTTCTTCAAGTACCTCGATCTTGACCTTATCAGCATTTTCTCTGGCTTTTTCCATAGAGTCTTCTCTTGATATTTTTAGAGCATCGATCTTTACTTCTGCTTTGTTCCAGGTTTTGACTTCAATATCACCTGCGATGTTCTTTAGGTCGACTTTGCCGTCTTTGTCGAGGCGGACGGTTTTTTCGAATTTCTCTTCGTATTTTTCTTTTTCGAAAGCAGCCGCAAAACTGATCCCTATCGAAAATATTACCAAAGCTGCCAGAGTAATTATTTTTTTTGCGTTCATGTCCATTCCTCCTTTATATAGTTGATCTTACTTCCCTAGTGCGGGAACCATTTGCATTTATCGATATCATCTCTTCCATGAGATCGACTTTTTTCTTGTACACGGATAAGAGATAGTTTCTCGATTCGATATTATTTGGGTGTTCCAGAACAACCTGTTTACAGGCTTCGATCGAGGTATCGATGAGTTCTAGATTTTTATGAAAAACCCTTACTATTTCAGGGTCCATATTTTTCTCATGGGATGCCATAGCTTCCCGGAGTGCCTTGATGGCTTTTTGATAATGATCCTCCGCTTCTTCCAACTTAGTTATGGTGTATTTCTGGGGAGCGGTATCCAGAAATAAAAAGGTGTTTCCATTCCTTGGAGGCCGAAGGTTGATCATCACGACTCCAGCCACCACTGCCACGAACAGAACTGCAGCAGTCAGCCGGAAGGCAGGTGCCCGCAACCAACCCCATCTACTCTGAAGCTTAAGCTGAGCGGATTTTGATTGGGAACCGATACGCGCCTTTATCCGCATCCATGACCACTCGGGTGGGGACATCTCCTTCAGTTTTCCCGATCTTTCCGCGATCTTCCGGAAATCTTCCAGTGTTTTTCGGCATTCCGAACATTCTTTGAGATGTCTCTCCAGAACTTCCGTTTGTTGGGAAGTCAGTTCATTATCGATATAATCACTTATCATTTTTTTTGCTTTCGAGCATCTCATTTTTTAATCCTCTATATTAATTCTTTATTTACCAGATATTTTTTTAACTTGTTCCGGGCTTTGAACAATTGAGACTTGGATGTACCGGTGGAGCAGGATAATATGGTCGCGATCTCCTTATGTTTAAACCCCTGGACATCATGGAGAAGGAAAACGCTTTTTAATTTTGTCGGCAGTTTACTTATGGCTTCTTCCAAGGAATGGCTCATCATCTTTTCATCGGCCAGAGCATCTTTATCGTTTAACACTCCTGCAAGATCATCAAATGGAACAGATCGTTTAAATACTTTTCTATTACTGCGCAAATAGCTTAAGCAGGTATTCACTGCGACCCGGTAGATCCATCCGATAAAAGCTTTGTCGTTATCCAGAAGAGAGAGATTGATGAAGACCTTAACGAAAATATCCTGAGTCAGATCCTCAGCAGCGGCAGCATTATAGGTGTATCGATAGGCCAGTCCGAAGAGGCTGGACTTGAAATGTAAATATATCATTTCCATCGCCTCATGATCGCCTTCACGGCTGCGTTTAAGCCATTCGAGGAGATTTTCAGAGATTTCGATTTTTTCCGGCATTTCCAGTACCTTTAGTAAATTTTTCAAGTCTATTGTAGCATATCTGGTACTGAACATACTTCCTGAAACCTCCTTGAGGCTTAAGATCGAAAAACTCATCACTGCTTCTCTCATTTGTCTATTAAGATGCATATCAACCCCAAAAGGTTGCCTAAATTTCTGGATTATTTATAAAGAATGCTGATTCTATATTTTAAAATTGATCAAATAAATGATTTCAATAAAAGAAAATTATTCTCTCCTAAAGTCTCAGCATGTATGTTTTGTTTTAATCAGCATTCTTTACCCCTATTTATTTATATGATAAAGGAGGGGCGCGCCGATTTCAGCACAAATACTGCGTCGCCCTGAGTTCGCAGTATTACATATACGGCTTCACTCAAGGCGCCTTGTATTTGTACCAACCTCGACGCGTAAATAATCCAGGCAGTTTCGTAATTTAGATGGCGCAATTTTACTTCCTTGAGGGAAGGTGGGTGGGGGCGGAAATTGGACGGCCACTTCACTGCCCTGAATTCGCGGTATTACACATACAGCTCCATTCAGGGCAGCTTGCGTTTGCACTAACCTCGGTCCGCTTATGATCCAAGCAATTTAGCGATTTGTCGGGAACGTCGATCTCACTACCCCGGCTTCGTTGCAGCCCATTCGATGTAGACAGCTACTATCTCATGGGCTGCTGCCTTGCAAGACCAAGGGATTCTGTGAATGACCGCAGCTGTTTTTACCTGCCCGGGCAAAAAGGGATTTTTATCGGGTCCAGGCATACCCTAATTTCACGAAAAAGGTCCGGTCTATCTGACCGATATCGATCCCGGTCATACCCAGATAGTTATCGGAATAGCCTAAAAAGAGTACGGTCTGAGGATTCAGCTTATAAGAGAATAAAAACTGGCTGAAAAGCGTTTGGGTCTTGGGAAGAACCGGAAATAAATAGAGATCAGGATTAAGGGATATATCCAGATACTGAACAATTCCCCGGACAAAACACCGCACATTAAAATTATAGATCAGCTTCAACTGGGTAAGATTCGCCTGGAAGATCTGGTCTCCTGCAAAGGATAATCGCTGGAAGGTGTGCTGCAGGTTGAGATTAATGTGACGTCCCAATCCCAGTTCCGCAGCCGGCAAAAAAACCAGACTATCTGCTTTTCTTGAATTGGAATAATCCACCTCATTGCCAAACACACTTGCCAGCATGAACCGGAGACCGCCAGTGGGTTTTATTTCGCCGACTATTTGAAACTGGTTTAAATCATATTGGTCCTCAAGAAAAAGCTCCATTTTTCTGGTGTAGGCAAATTGAATCGTACTCTGCATCGGACCTATGTACATGCTGTTCAATCTAAAAACTCGGTCTGTCAAATTTTCATCATAATCATAGATACCAAAGCCTTGGAAGGCAAACATCAAACGGTCATACCAACCGCCCGGTTTTCCCCAAAAAATGCGCTGGACAAACCCACTCAAACGGCGTATATCCACCCTCGGCACATACCCGAAATCCGCCCGGAACCCAGGGGAAAGGTCATAATAGGTTCCGCCATACATCCATTCCCGCCCCATATGTTGAAATTCTGCGAGAACAGCATTTCCATTAAAAGAGTCCAGTTCCTGACCAAATGAAGCA
>CAZLBV010000002.1:0-3780 GCA_964557845.1 uncultured Eubacteriales bacterium
AATGACCCCATCTCCATCAGCCAAAACCACATCCCCCGGCATAACCAAAACTCCGCCGATAACCACAGGCCGGTTCACGGACTCTATCTCGTTCCTTCCCGGCCGGATACCCCGTCCAGGCCCGAGAAAATAGAGAGGAATTTTTTCGAGAATGATCTCGTCGGTATCCCGGGCACAGCCATCGGTGACCACCCCAAGACATCCCCGGGACGCCCAATCCATTATATTATAGGAACCGATACTTCCTACATCAGCATCCTCAGCATCATCGATCACCAGCACAGTGCCTTTTCTTATCAGATCCACAAAGGGCTCTGATGAATATTTGGTATAGAATTGTCCTTCCCACTCATCAAATACCTCAGGAGAGATCTTTCCGGCAGGAGGTTTTTGGGTGGGTACATACCTGGCCGTTAAGGCAATACCGGCGATCCTATGAGTGAATCCTTCCGTATCCTTCCATAAAGGCAAAATCTTGGGAGAAACCAATCCGATCCCATGCAGACCGATCTTATCCATACCATCGCTGGCATCCGCGACTCTTATGCCTTCGAACAGTTTTAAAATTTTGAGATCATCTTCCTGGGAATAAAACTCTGTCTCGATGAAATTTTTTCCCCGTTTCAGCGGATCGGTTTGTTTTTCTGTTTGGGCAGAAAAAGTTCCTTTATTCATTGAGCCTATCAATAAAAGGATGGTTAAAAACAATCCCCATTTTATTTTTTTTCTTTTCATGTTTGTCCCTCCCGTAAATATTTATTTCAAGCCGGTCCGGCTCTCCGGGCATCAAAATAGAGGGCAGCCGCTCCCAGAATAGAGATCTGAGGTTGGTCGGTCGCTAAAACCTTCAACCTGTCAATAGCGTGTTTATAAGGAAATTCAAACAAGGATTCCCACATAGATTCCTGGAAATGATGGAAAGAGCGTGAGACAGAGCCACCGAATATCACTGCTTCAGGATCTACCGCAAAAAGTATGGCTTTAACCGCATTTCCAATATGTCTTCCGAACTTCTGGAATATCCCAATGGCTTCTACATCCCCCCGTTCAGCCCGGTTAAAGACCTCTTCGCCCTTAGTGCCGTAGTCGCCCAGAAAAAATTGGCCGCTGCAGTAGTATTCATAGATCTTATCCAAATAGGGAATAGAGCCGAACTCTCCGGCCCCGCAGTTCACCCCGGAATACAAATGATCGTTGATTATAAGTCCGGTTCCAAATCCAGAACCAAGGGTTACCCCGGCTAAGCTGCGGAACTCCTTTCCTTTTCCAAAATACTTCTCCCCGACTGCAAAACAGTTGGCATCATTATTGACATAAACCGGAGTGTTGAAACGTTCTTCCAGAATATCTTTTAAATGCACTTTTTTCCACGCGGGAATATTTTGGACATCATAGATGATCCCTTTTTCTACATCCACTAGGCTGGGGACTCCGACTCCAATTCCCTGGATATTTGAGTCAAAAATACTATCGATCGATCGAATGACTTCTTCTAAGATATGGCTTTCTGAGGCCTGCGCGGTTATATCGCTGTAATGGGTTTTTATGATCCAGCCGCTTTCAATTCTTCCGACTCCGATCTTTGTTGCCCCCAGGTCGACGCCTAATATTGCTTCATCTTCCATAAAATGACTCCTCCAAATTATTCATTCCTTTTTTCTTCGTATGGTCGCATTGGTGATCAAAGGCCTTGCCCAGATCCCTATACTAAAAATATAACCAAAAGTAATATAGAGAAAAACCATCCCGATCCGCAGCCCGAACCTATCCCCCAGCCAGCCGATGATCAGGGGAACCAGGGCTCCGCCTATAATCCCTGTGCAGAGGATCCCGGAAAAAGAACCATGATGCCTTTCAACCGAATTTAAAGCCAAAGAAAAAATTATGGACCACATAACCGACGCAAAAAAACCAACCAATGGGAAGGCATAAAGAGCAACTTTTCCCGGGCCCATGAGTGCGGCTGTCAAAGAAATTACAGCCGCAGCGGTAAACCAAATTAATACTTTCCGGCTGTCAAACAGTTTCAGAAACACAAGTCCCAGCAAACATCCAGCAGTTAACAATCCCCAAAAGTAAGAGACCGTATCCGCTCCGATTGTCTGGGGATCATAGTCGTGATAGACAGATAAAAATTTGGAGATCCAATTGGCAACTCCCTGTTCAGAGCCAACATAAGCGAAGATCCCAAAAAAATACAGGATCACAATTCTATTTTTAAAAAGAGATAAAGTGGTAGTCCAGGCTCCCATACGTTCTTCTTCCTTTAGCTCGACTTTGGGAAACTTGGAGGCGGCTATAATAAAGACCATGATCACAGTAACGAGCGCAAACACCCAATACAGGGATATCCAGGGCATCCCTTCGGGAACCACCTTTCTTAATGCTGTAATCATGAAACCGCCTTTAACTTCTCCTGGAACAGTTTTAACCAGATAACTATAAACCTGGGGGCTGAGAAAAGAAGCCAGCCCGAAGATAAGCTGAGCCAAGACCGAATTAAAGGCAAAGTGGGCTTCTCCGCCTGCGACCCGAAGAAGAGGATTGATCGCCACCTGCAGCATAGCCATACCCAGCCCTATGGAAAAAAGCGATATCAGATAAACCGGAAAATTAGAGATCGATCCAAAAAATAAGGCTGCTGCACTGGCTAGAATAAAGGCCAGCAGCAAAATCCGTTTTTCTGAATATTTTTCTACCAGTATTCCAGCCGGGATCGACATGACCCCATAGGCTATAAAGAAGGCAAAGGGGAGGAATCCAGCCATGGTCAAGCTCAAGTTAAAGCTGTCGATAATATCGGGTATCAGCGGACCCAGGATATTTGTCAAAAAGGAAATTACAAAAAAGATCAGAAAAATCAATCCGACGATGTAATAATTTCTTTTCACTGGATTTATTCTCCCTTTAAAATCATAGTCAATAAAACCCCAGCCACTCACATTGAAAGTATCATACTATTTATGGCAGGGTCAATATCCACTCATCCACTTTAAATATTATCAGTTGCTAACCAAGGGAAAATAGAGGTAATATGTCTGCCGATGGCTGGTGAAAACAAAACTCCCGGGCAAAGTAAATGGGCCATGATCCTTTCTTTTTCATCTTTATCGCTAATCACGGCGAATCTTGTCCCTCTGGCCGGGGCCATTTTTCTCGACTGGTCGGTCTTTTTGATCATATTTTTATTCTGGACAGAAAATCTGATCATCGGGATCTTTAATATTATTAAAATTTCTCTGGCTCAAGGGAAAGAGAGCACTGCAGCTTCAAAATTATTTACCATCCCTTTTTTTTTAATCCATTACGGAGGATTCTGCGCGGGTCATGGTGTTTTTGTTCTATCTGTCTTTGGGAAAATGGCTAATGTGGATCTAAAAAACTTCCACGACTTCATCCAGGATCTATTCATTGGGGAAAAAGCTGTCTATGCAGTAGCAGCGCTGTTTTTAAGTCATGGGCTGTCTCTCATTTATAATTATATTTTAAAAGGAGAATACAATCAGGCTACTGTCAATAAACTGATGGCAACGCCTTATTCCAGAATTTTCATCCTTCATTTGACGATTATCTTCGGAGCCCTGCTTATCTCTCTTCTCAAGGCGCCTCAGGCCGGATTAGCCCTGCTGGTAGTCCTTAAAACCGCAGTCGACCTGTCTGCCCATCTTAAAGAAAGATCCAAGTTTGCCGTGAAAAAAGAATGAATATTCAAAGGAGATTTATAAATGGGATTGAAACGGGAAGAAATTCTAAAAATTTTTAAAGATACCGAAGCGCTGC
>CAZLBV010000003.1:0-7242 GCA_964557845.1 uncultured Eubacteriales bacterium
ATATTCGAGCCGAGGAAAGCCTATCGGGTGAGGTATCGTTCTTATAGAAGGTCACCGGCTGATCCAGAATATCCATCACCTGGTGTAATGATAGACTATTATTTTTTAGTTAAACTGGAAGAAGAAGTTATTCTTGAGATATCTGACACTTCCGGCCATCTCATTAGAAAATTTTCCAGTGAATCGGGTAGTCCACGGCTAACAGCAGATGCCGGAATACATAGGTTCAACTGGGATATGCGTCATGAATTACCAGGTGAATCAAGCACAGATGAACCCGGCAGCAGAGGCAGTTTTCGTGGGAGGAGTGGTCCTATGGTTGTGCCCGGAGCCTATAAAGCAACTTTAAGAACTGCTGGCTGGAGTCAAACCGTTGATTTTGAGATCCTAATGGATCCAAGAGCATCAGCAGATGGAGTGACCCTTTCAGATTTGCGGGCGCAGGAACGGCTCAGTCTTGATATCTTAAAACTGCTCGACTCCGCACAAAATGCTGTCGATCTGATAGATGAAGGGAAAAAACAGCTAACAGCCGAGATCGATTCAGGAGGCCGAAAAGGGCGACAAGCAAGACTGAAGGAACAACGGCTTTCTGAAATACGGCAACAATTTGAAACTGCAGAAGGGATATATCCCCAGCCGGCACTCATCGACCAGATCAGATATCTTTACAGCATGCTTGACAGAGCCGATCAAAAACCGGGACGTGATGCTTACCAAAGATTCGATGAACTTACGGTGATCGTAAATAAATATATCGTTGAAATCAAACAAATAGTTACCCCGGCCATAGGGGCGCCATCCATTGATTAAAATAATCTCAATTCAGCTAAGGAAGCAAATTCCTGTTCGGAAAATCCTTCGAGCGCTTCCATTTTTATATATCTGGCTGAACGGGGACGGGGTAGACGGAGTATTTGAGGATCGCTGGTAAGAAGAAATTTTGCAGTTATAACCGGGCCTCCCCACCATTCTCCATCATTGCTTAAATACAGATAGACCACGGAGATCAGCCCGTTGAGATTTCCATCTTGACGGGGAATGAGCTCAAATCCTGATAATGTTTTTCTCTCTCCAAGATCAATTACTATTTCATGTGGATATTCATATTCACCCTCTTCCCAAGGTGTGTGCCAGAATGTTGATGGGTCATCGTCGATAATCAGTTCTGCTTCATGTCCAGGCACTTGACTGTCATATTCAATGACATGGGCTGTGTCCAGTAAAGAGGGGGGATTGAGTAATGTTCGAAGGTCTTCGACCGAAACTACAACCTTGGGTTGAAAGTAAGGACTTTCCACGTACTTTAGTAAACTATAATACAATTGTCTGAGAGCATATGACGTGGATAAGTCTCCGGTAAAATCAATTGAGGTGATTAATATTTTTCCGGAACCGGTCTTGGCTTCAAAAACCAAACCTAACCTCCGGTTTTCAAACCAATCATCTATCACTCGGATTATGGGTTCAAGTGAAGCTGGAAAATCGTCCAATGATATAGCTTTTGCCCGATGGATTATCTCCCACCACTGCCAGTTACTGTGGAATTCAGTCGGAAATGCGTTTAAGGCGGGGTGGTTTGGGTCACAGAGAATACCTAAAGTGTGTGGTTTTTGTTTTCCTGTCCAAGCTGTATTCCAGAAAATGGGGGAAAAACCCAATCCGATGCGGCCCCCTTTTTCAGGGCAGAGGCTTCTTCTGGGAATAGTCAAGAATACAGATCCTCCTGAATCAAGATGGTTTACAACTTCCTCTTCCAAAGAGGAGGCAACCACGACTTCTGTTCCATTATCGAGACCTATTACTTCAGGATAAACCCAAAAGGACCAGGAGTTTTTATTTTGGTTTATGCTGGCCACCAGATCATACCTGGAGGGCGCTTTCGCTGAGTCGAGGGGCCACTGGACCAGGCCTAAAGGGATATTATTGCCAACAGGAATGGAGAGTTGTGAAAAAGATCCTTCTGCAATTATCTGACCGGTTGAATCCTGAATAAACCATAAAGGCTTGACATCTGCCAGAGTATGTTCACCAAAGTGGGCTGCTTCTATATCTGCAGTAAATGTTTGACCGGTAGTGAAGATACGTTTATCCATCCGGGCAAGGGGAACTGTAGGAGAGCAGAATTGTGAGAATTCCTGAGATTGAATATATCCTTTCTGATCCCAGAACGCATCGAGGATCCCTACCAAAGCAGTTCCCTGACCAGGGAAATCATGCAGGTCCAGTAATTGAAATCCCGCCAGTCCCTGTGTCCGCAAGGCAGCTTCAATCTCGGCTTTATAACAAAGAGCCTGCAGTTTACCCGAAGCCTGCAGAAAATTTCCGGCTAAATGTCCCATATGATTTTTTTGAAGTGTATCCCGGAAAATTTCGAAATTTCGAGCCATCAAAAAACCATTGTATTTGGGAATCTCTTCGAAATTCGGGTAAACACACCATTGTCCTATCTCATGGCTGACAACAGGCTTATCATAGTTTTCTATAACATCCCTGAAATCAAATCGAGTTTGGGGAGGCTGGCTGTTAATAATGCTGGAAAGGCCGGCGCCCCAAAGCTGGATCCTCGGTTCATAGGTAGAATGATAATCACTGTCTTCGATGACAGGCCATCCGGCAGCGCTGGTATAGACCCTGCGGGGATCTTTATTCTTCCAATATCGGACAAATTCACTCAAAAAAGATACCTGATTTTCTCCAGACGGTTCATTCCCATAGGCAAACAAACAAAAGGAAGGATGATTACCGTAGGTTTTTATGATTCGCCTGCTTTCTTCGTAAAGCCAGTTATCAAAAGGCTTTCCAGTTCCCACTTCCGTCCATGCTCCGCATTCAACTTGAAGATAAAAACCCAATTGATCCGCTGCATCAAAGGCAGCCTCTGGGGGACACCAGGAGTGAAAACGCATGTGATTCAACCCGTGGTCACGGCAGATCTGAAAAATCCGAAGCCATGCAGCTTTATCCATGGCAGGGTAACCGGTATTGGGAAATATGCAGCATTCCAGAGTCCCACGGAGGAAAGTAGGCCTGCCATTAATAATAAAATATTTGCCTTTGGTTTCAAATTCCCGCATACCAAATGAAACAAATTTCTCATCAACAAAAGAGTCTCCTTTGATTTGAACAGATAATCTATAAAGAGCAGGATGAAACTCATCCCAGAGAAAAACTCTGTCACCCAAGTTATATTGAGCAGTAATAAGATTGATCCCTGAATTAAATTCTGATTCCAACTCAAGGGATTTCACTTTATTTTTTTTTGATCCCGCTAAGGAATATGCTGAGATCCTCAATTTTCCCTTTTGGATCGTGTCCAGGCTATTTATGGCCGTTATTTCAACTTTTACCTTATTGTTTTTAATATCCGGAATGGTCCTTATGCTGTCGATAAAAACCCTGTCCAAAGCTTGAAGATGTATCTGCCCGATAACACCATTCCAGTTAGTCTGTGTATGGTCAGTGACACTATGAGCATTGATTCCCACATCAACGGTTAATCTATTGTCCACATAAAGTGTCAAAGTATGTAAACCGGGATTAAGATAATTGGTAAGATCGTATTGGTGGGGAACAGCAAGGCTGTTGCGGCTTGCGATAAAATGATCATCCACCCAGAGCTGTGTATTCCAATGGCAGCGCTCTAGATAAAGAAAGGTTTGTTTGCTTCTCCAGGTTTCTGGTATAGACACTTGTTTTTGATACCATGCAGCCCCCACATAGTGCTTTTTTGGCTGAAGCCAAAATGGTATTTTGATGTTGCCTGGTTTTCTGTAATCGGCATATTTTTCTTCTGTAAACCAGGATCTGTCCACAATTTGCCCGGTCCATTTTGTTTGGATTGTTACCTCATCACCATATCCGTTCTCTTGAAGAGATCCGGGGAGTGAAATGGTGCCCTCAAGATCTTGAATAAACCATTCTTCTTTAATCCCGGCATCCATTTCATCTAATCTAAAGTTCCATTGCCCCTCAAGAAGGATCCGGTTGTATTCTCTGACATTTTGTTTTTTGCAGGAAAATAACACTGCTCCAGATACCAGTAATATCAATACAATAAATTTTTTACGATGCATTTATAACTCCCTTACCAAAAAACAATAAAAAATACAATTACAGCAGCAATGACTGCTAATCCTAACCATAAAACAGATGGAGACGGCCGTAGATCTATTCCGGATTTCACAGGAAGTTTAGCCGGAACTTTCATGGGTTTCAGATAAGTGATCAACCCCATGATAAAGCAGATAAACACAAAGGTTATAGCCATTCTATTGAGAAATGCAACTTGGCCTAATCTCCATTGTAAAAGACCATAGATAGGCGCACTGAGAATAAGTGCAGTCACCCCTGCTATAGGCGGAGCCTTTTTGAAAATAAAACCGAAAACAAATGCCGCCAGTATACCTGGAGAAATATAACCTTGAAATTCTTGGATATAGGTAAAAACTCCTCCAAATTTTGGATCGCTCAACAGAGGAGCAAGCAGACATCCAGCAAGAACAAATGTCAGGGTTGCCGATCGTCCGGTTGTTAATAAAAATTTTTGAGAAGCCTCTTTTTTCCAGTGCCTCTTGACCAAGTCCATCGTGAATATCGTTGAGGCAGAGTTAAGCATGGACGCTAAAGAACTGATAACGGCCCCTGCTAATGCGGCAAAAAGAAGACCCCTTAAGCCGGAAGGTATCAATTCCCTGATAAGAAGGGGATAAGCCTGATCAGGAGTTATCAGGTTTTTTCCATAAAGCTGCACTGCCATTATACCTGGAAAAACAATTGCAAAAGGGACCAAAAGCCAAAGAGAGGCGGCAAATATTATGCCCAATTGTCCCTGACGCAATGAGCGGGCGGCAAGAGTTCTTTGGACTATAAATTGGTTTAGTCCGCAGTAATAAAAATTGGGAATCCATAATCCGATCAAGAGTACCGTCCAGGGAAGTTCAGGATGATCTGCCGGAAGGATCATATGCAGGCGATCTGCGCTTCCTTCAAGAAAAGGTCCGATTCCCCCAACAGCGATGAATCCCAGAACCATGGTCACAAGTCCACCTATAAGCAGCCCCGATCCCTGGAAAAGGTCTGCCCAGGCTACAGCCTTAAGGCCCCCCCAAGTGGTATAAAGAGCAGCAATAGCTCCGATCAGCCAGACAGCATGAGTTAATTTGATTCCAAAAATTGTATGCAGCGTTAAACCGCCGGAATAAAGAACCGCGGTAATAGTAACCGCAACGTAAATAATCATAGTATATAAAGCCATTATTCCCCGGGCAACTGCATTATAACGGTACTCAAGGTATTCGGGCATAGTGAATATCCCTGCCCTAAGAAACCTGGGAAGAAAAAAGAGTGCCACAAAAATAATCGCTACTGCTCCCAGAAGCTGATACCCGGAAACTGCAAGACCGATATTGCCGGCGCTCTGTCCGCTCATCCCTACAAATTGCTCTGTGGAAATATTAGCTGCCACTATAGAAAATCCGATGACATACCATTTAAGTCCTCGTCCGGCTAAAAAATAATCCTCAGTATTTTTTTCGCGGCGGCTCTTCCACATACTGAAAACCACAACTGTTAAAATAAACAGTACAAATAACGAGATATCAAACCAGTGAAGGATCATTGATCTTCTTTTTTTGGATGTTGTGAATTATTCCGGAATAATCAAAACCATTAAAATCCCAGACTGCTTGAAACATGGAAAGTAAATTTTCAATAGGGATATTGCTTTGTATATTATGGATGGAATTAAAAACATATCCGCTGTCTTGGCTGAAAATCTCAAGCCGAGTGATAACTTCCCGGTAAACTTCATCAGGGGTTCCAAAAGGAAGAGTTTTTTGAGTATCCACCCCACCTCCCCAAAAGACGATGTCACTGCCAAATTCTTTCTTAAGAAATTCCGGAGCCATATTTTCTGCAGAAGTTTGAACAGGATTAAGAATATCAAATCCAGCATTTATAAAATCAGGCATAAAAGCAGTGACTGAACCACAGGAATGAATAAACGTCTTCCAATTTGTCTTCGAATGAATTCTTTTGTTGACTTCTTTATGGAATGGATAAAAAAGGTCGCGATAGGACTGCGGAGAAATAAAGGGACCCTTCTGGGTTCCAAAATCAGTCCCGGTAACAAAAACAACATCAATCAAATCTCCGACAGCATCAGCAAGAAGATCGATATTTTTAAGTCCGATCTCACATTGTTTTTCAAAAATCGTGTAAATATAGTCCCTGCGGGTCAATGTTGAGACATACCATTCTTCCACATCCCGAATTCCTTTGGGATTTTTCAGCCAAGGAGCTGGAACCAGAGCAATATCACCAAAGGCCAAACCCGGAAGAGTCAGGAATATTCCGGCATCTGTATCATTAAAAAGTCTCTGGGCATTCTTTTTATAGAAATCTATATCTTCATCACTTAGAAGCGAAAATTCTTCGAGGTTATCTTCTGGATTTAATGAATTATCATTAATAGGTTCCTGTTGAATGATCGCATCAAAAAAATAACCATCAACCGGCATTCTGCCCCGCGGAAGAGCGGACAGATCTCCCTCCGGATAAATGAGAAGGTCATTGTTTTTATCTCTTGTTACATTAAAGTCTCCGGGGACCAACACCTCAGTTCCGTCAAAAAGTGTAAAAGGCTTCCAGCTTTCATTTTTAAAACCGAACATTGTTTTTGGAGAAAAAATCCCTGCTACATCCAGACCTAAAACCTGGTAAAAAATTTCATCTATCTCACCCAACATTTGATAGGGTTCAATCACTTTGACTTTAAAATGTTCATCTGGAAGAAGAGCTTGTCGGAGACGATGGGCTGCTCCTACTCCTATGCCGGTGACCGCACTTGCGCCGAAATCAACCGGGACACGATCCACGCTGTGGTGGTTAATGGCTGCTTTTAATCTTTGACGGGAACGCATGATATTTTACTGATCGCATTTATTAAATCAATCTTAATGTTCATCTTTAGCTTTTTTCAGGAGATCTGGAATGAGATCCATCCTGAGACCTATTCGGGTTTCCCATTCTGCCCAGTCTCCACCAAAAGGTTTTAATCCAAGATCAGATGGACTGGTTGGAGGCGGGACCAATTCTTCATATACCTGACGGGCGTGAGCTTGAGATCTGGTGAAATAAGTCACGGCTTTCGACAGGTAAAATAAAGAATCATCTGCTTCGGTTAAACGAGCCTTGTTCAAAAAATTTATTCCTTCAAAATATTCACGTACCGCCTTTCCA
>CAZLBV010000004.1:0-6701 GCA_964557845.1 uncultured Eubacteriales bacterium
TTTTCCCGTTGCAGCCGGAAATTTCCAGGGAATCGCGGCTGTGGATGGAGGACTCCTTTATTTCAAAAACGGAGAAATCCATAAATTCACTATCGAAGAGAAAAAGGATGAACTTATCATTACCGGCGCCTTCGGTGGAGCCATTTCCGCTGACAACAAAAAGCTTCTCTACCGGAGCCGGGGCCAATATGGGATTATCGATATCAGGCCTAATCAAAAACCAGGTGACGGGAAACTCGATCTTTCCAATATGACCATGAAGATCGATCCCCGGGTGGAATGGAAGCAGATCTTCAATGATGGATGGCGGATCTATCGTGACTGGTTCTATGTGGAGAACATGCACGGATTAGACTGGGAGAAGATGAAAGAAAAGTATGGAAAACTGATCCCCTATCTTGGCCACCGGGCCGACCTTGATTTTATTTTTGGTGAACTGGTCGGTGAACTCAATGTCGGTCATTGCTATATAAGCTGGGGTGATTTCCCTCGGCCGGAGCGAGTAGATACAGGCCTTCTCGGAGCGGAACTCGAGGCGGACCCAAAGGCCGGCCGGTATAAGATCACGAAGATATATCAGGGTGAGAACTGGAATGAAAGAACCCGCTCCCCCCTTACTGAACAAGGTGTAGATGTTAAACCCGGAGATTATCTGATCAGCATCAACGGCCATGAAATCACCTTAAAGGATAATCCCTATAAATTTTTAGAAAACACCGTCGATAAAAGGATCCCGATCAAAGTCAATGCCACACCTGAAGCTGAAGGAGCCCGGGAATATACCATAAAACCCGTATCCAGTGAACAGAAGCTGTTTTATCTGGATTGGGTCAACAACAGACGCGAATTGGTCGATAAGCTATCGGGCGGGCGGATCGGATATTTTCATGTTCCCGATACCTCCATTGAAGGCAACCGGGAGCTGTTCAAAAACTTCTACGCCTTCAAACATAAAGATGCCTTGATCGTCGATGAAAGATATAACGGAGGAGGATTCATACCTGATGTTATGATCGGCCTCCTCGAAAGAACCATCCTTAATTACATTGGAAGAAGAAGCCTGGAAATGACACAAACCCCAGGAATGGCCCATGAAGGCCCCAAAGCCATGCTTATCAACCATTATTCATCCTCCGGAGGGGATGCCTTTCCGTTTTACTTCAAAGAGAAAAAACTGGGTGTTATTATAGGAACCAGAACCTGGGGAGGCTTGGTGGGATTGTCCGGCAATCCGTCACTGGCAGACGGCGGAACCATATCGGTTCCTACCTTTGGTTTTATCGATACTAAAGGTGAATGGACGGTTGAGGGTTTCGGTGTTTCCCCTGACATTGAAGTCTATGACAGGCCTGAGCTGGTCGCCCAAGGAACCGATCCCAGCCTGGAAACTGCGATAAAATATCTGCTTGAGGAACTCAAAAAGAATCCTCCCAAAGAAGTTAAAAAACCGGAAGATCCCGACCGTTCCAAATGGATAAAAAAGAAATAAATAAAGTTAAAAGAAGGCCTACTTTTAGTTGATTTTTTAAGTTGACTTGATTTTCTTTTACAGATAGATTATCTATATTGTTTTTATAGAGTTCTGAATAAAACCAATACATGTAATAGTATAATGACAACAGATGCACAAGAGAATATAAGGATCCTTCCTAAGAAACTGCTGACATACGGAAGCAATCTTCTTAATGGATTAGCCAGTCTCCTTATCAAACTTAAATTCACACCCAACAGCATAACAATACTGGCGCTTCTTATTGGAGCCGGTGCCGGTGCTTTATTTGCCTTCGGATATCCATTATGGGGAGGTCTGGCAATCATCTTATGCGGTATATTTGATGTTATGGACGGAAAAGTAGCCGTAAGGACCAACCGGAATACTCTTTTCGGAGCCATTTTCGATTCCACCCTGGACAGATACTCGGAATTTTTCATCTATCTCGGACTGGCTTATTATCTGCGTGATCATTGGGCCTTGTGGATCATATTTTTTACTTTCTTAGGATCCACCATGGTCAGCTATACACGGGCCAGGGCAGAGGGTTTAGGATTCGAGTGCAAGATCGGCATCATGCAGAGGGCGGAAAGAATGGTTCTTCTCACACTGGGAGCCATTTTTGGATCGATCTTCAATGTGTTCGATCCGGTTATAATAATAGTTTTGGGATTGATCGCTCTTGTTTCCAATATAACTGCCATTCAGCGTACATTTTATGTAAAAAAATTGGAGACACAAGAGAAAACAGGAAAGGAGGCCAAATCTAATGGATAAGGTCAGAGTTGCCATAATCGGCGTAGGCAATTGTGCCTCGTCTTTAATTCAAGGAACTCAATATTACAAAGACGCTGCTGAATCGGATTTTGTCCCTGGCGTCATGCATGTCAACTTAGGAGGCTACCATCTACGAGACATTGAGTTCGTTGCTGCTTTTGACATCGATAAAAACAAAGTAGGAAAAGATCTCAGTGAAGCCATATTCACCTACCCCAACAACACCACTAAATTCTCTGATGTTCCTTTTTTAAATGTAAAAGTCGAAAGAGGGATGACGCATGATGGACTGGGGAAATATCTTTCTCAGATCATCACCAAAGCGCCGGGAAGCACGGCAGATGTCGTAGGGATCCTTAAAGAAAAAAAAGTTGATGTAGTTATCAGTTATCTTCCTGTGGGAAGCGAGGAAGCCACCAAATGGTATGTGGAACAGGTTTTGGACGCAGGCTGCGCCTTTATTAATTGTATCCCGGTTTTTATTGCCAGTGAAAAATACTGGCAGCAGCGGTTTGAAAAAAGAAATCTTCCTATCATCGGAGATGATATTAAATCCCAAGTCGGGGCCACTATTCTTCATCGAACTCTGGTCAATCTGTTTCTCGACCGTGGTATGTTGGTCGATAGGACCTACCAGTTAAACACCGGAGGAAACACCGATTTTCTGAACATGCTGGAACGGGAAAGACTTGATTCTAAGAAAATATCCAAGACAAATGCCGTGACATCGCAGATAAGGAACAGAGGCCTTAAGATAGACGCGGAGAATGTTCATGTTGGGCCTTCTGATTATGTTCCCTGGCAGAAAGACAATAAATTATGTTTCCTCCGCATTGAAAGCCGGCACTTCGGAGATGTCCCCACTAATCTTGAATGCCGCCTCTCGGTCGAAGATTCTCCCAATTCCGCCGGAGTTGTTATTGATGCTATCCGGTGTTGTAAACTCGCTTTGAATAACAAAATCTCTGGAGCGCTGTTCGGACCTGCTTCTTATTTCATGAAATCCCCTCCCAAACAATATACAGATACTGAAGCGAAAAAGCTGACCGAAGATTTCATACAAAAATACGGTAAAAAGAAAGAGACAAAAAAACCGGAAAAATAATAACTAAATCCGGAACATATATTTTTTTTAGTCGAATTTTGAATTCGTTTATTGCTTTCATGCGGAAAACCTTTTATATCATGAATAGGGGAAAATCATGAGAAGGCTAACTCTTATTATTTTGGTGTTTGCTGTCACTATTTTACTGGCTTCCTCCCTTTCCGCTACTGAAACCGGTGAAATCAAAGGGAAGGTCCTGGATGATCAGGGGGTCGGCCTACCGGGAGTAGAAATTACCGCAGAAGGGCCAAGCCTCCAGGGCAGCCGTTCGGCCATTTCTTCTGAAAATGGAAGCTTCCAGTTCCCACTTATGCCGGTAGGAACATATACCTTGACTTTTCACTTGCAGGGATTTCAAACCTATCTCCTTGAGAAAGTCATCGTACGCCTGGGAAGAGTATCTGACATAACTGCAGTATTGAAACAATCACCGCTTAAATCGGCGGTTACGGTGACTGCCTCAGTTCCCCTTATAGATAAAACCTCAACTGATACCAGTTATTATATCAGCGGCCAGGATATGGATAAAATGCCGGTTCAAAACCGGACAGTTGTCGATGCTATAAAGAATACTCCAGGAATCACCGGGATCCGTGCTAATACACGCAGAGGTACCGCGAACGAAGGGCAGCCCAGCTTTCGGGGAGAGGGTGAAGAAGGCAACAACTGGATCGTAGATGGCCTTTCCATCAGCGGTATCCGGCTAAGAAATTCCGGCATGGAATTGAATTTTGATTCCATTGAGGAGATCCAAATAATATCCGACCCTTTTAGTCCTGAATATGGATCATCCACAGGTGGGATCATTAATATGGTGACAAAAAGCGGAGGGAATGAATTATCAGGTGAATTTTCCCTGGTTTTTTTAGATAAAAATCTCCAGTCGAGCAAACTGGATCAATTGTCAGTGGTCAGCGAACCCGATTATTTTTCTGACTATAATTGGTATTTCAACCTTGGCGGCCCCATTATTAAGGATAAATTCTGGTTTTTTATCTCAAATAATTACTTTACAGATAGAGAGGAAACCAGAGAAGGATTCATTGACTATTTGTATGTTCCTGAGGGGATCAAAACGATTCGCAGTAATAATCTCTTTACTAAACTAAGTTACGCCCTAACCAATAATCACACCATTTCTCTTACTGCCATTTATGATGTATCTTTGGGGATAAAGGGAGGGACAGGTATTCCGGAGCTATATGAAGATAAAGACTATTCAGACCTGGCTTTCAGGATTAATTATAAAGGAATTATTGATTCATCTACCTATATCGAAGCCGGCCTGGGTCAAGTAAGAAGAAACTCTCTGCTCCAACCTATGAGCGGAAACTTAGGACCGGCCCAGTATTATATCGAAGACCTGGCCAGAAATCTCCATAATTCCTACGGAAATATAACCGACGACCAGCAAAGGCTTGACTTCAATTTAAAACTGACCAAGCACGCGGATACAGATACATTTGGCCATCATGAATTTAATTTAGGCATGGAATATTATGCTTTTTCTTCTGTTTTTGCAGTTGATTTTACCGGAAAAGAGCAGGATATTTTCCCGGGAAACGGTTTTGATAATGGAACAAAATACTATTTTGAAAGCTGGCAAGCTGCTGAGAAAACTCCTACTTTCTTCTATGAGTACGGAACTTTTGATTTTAAAAATTCCTCTTGGGGATTCGGGCTGTTCCTTAAAGATAAAGTAACGTGGGGTAGAGTTACTTTTATGGCCGGGTTCCGGACCCAAACTCAAATCTGTCTGGACAACAATAAAGAGAAAATGTGGTCCTGGGGATTAGGAGATTTTATCTCTCCTCGCCTCTCTCTCAGCATTGACCTGACCGGAGATGGAAGAAACTTACTGAAGCTGGGTTGGGGAAAGTTTTCCGACCTTATCACAACCATGCCTTTGGGATTACTTAATTCTGGAGCAGGGCTCTCATTCAGGAATTATAGATGGAACGGTCCTGCGAATCCAGATGAAACCGAACTTCAGAACCCAACTTACTGGAAGTTTGAGAATGAACAAAAATTACAAAAATTTGAAATTGACCAAAGTATTGAACCGAATTTCCTCACCCGGTATCTTATCGAATATGACCGCAGATTAGGAAAGAATTGGGTCGCCTCTGTCCGTTTTATCCATTCCCAGGCAGAGGATTTACTCGAGGTCTTAGCTGTTTTTGATCCTGTTACAGGGTATAAGTTCCTTTACGATAATTTTGAATACAAACGAAGAGATTACAATGGAATCGAATTAGAATTGAACGGAAGAGTCGGAGACCGTATTCATTTTAACGCTTCCTACAGCCATGCATCCTCCAAAGGAACCAATCCCGGACAAACCGAAACAGGCTCCTGGGCACAAGAAGAAGGAAGCACAGCCTATTTAGGTCTTTTTGGAAATCACATCTTGATCCCTAACCTTCCTGAGCTTCAAGAAATCAAGGAATACTATGATTGGGCTTTGGGAGGTTTAGGCGGCAGGGGGATCGGTGATGAAGGCTGGTATGGAAAACTCCCTTATTCCGTTGACCATAATATTAAAATCAATCTTATCTATCAAGCTCCCTTTGGTTTGAATATCTCATCTATATTTGAATACATTTCAGGATATTATTGGGAAAAGCTTGGTTATGTGCCTTTTTTTGGAGGATACTATTCCTTTCCGGAAGGACGCGGGACTCAAACCACACCCTCTCATTCATTCCTTGATGTTGGGTTGGAAAAAAAGTTTAATTTAGCAGCGGTCTCTCTTTCTGAGGCTGCATCGCTATCCATCCGAATTGACTTATTGAACCTGCTCAACAGTCAAAAACCAATTTCATTTGTCAAAGAAAACATCCCTATTTACGGACAAATCTGGGGTAGGCAACAACCGCGACAAGCCAGGATTTCCCTTAAATTGTATTTTTAACCCTCTTATTAATCCCGTTTATCCTCAGATTTTATTCTCTTTTTTCTTCTCACCCAGCCTGTCCTTTCAGTTTGACGGCTGCGAGCCACAGCTAATGATTCCGGGGAAACATTTTTGGTAATGGTAGATCCTGCTCCGACATAAGCTTTTTTCCCAATGGTAACAGGAGCAACTAACTCAGTGCCTGAACCAATAAATGCTCCTCGATCGATTATGGTTTTATTTTTTTTAATTCCATCATAATTACAGGTAATCGTGCCGGCTCCGATGTTGACCTCATCCCCAATCTGGGCATCGCCTAAATAAGAAAGGTGTCCGGCTTTAGAGCCGCGACCGAAAACCGTATTCTTCATCTCCACATAATTTCCCACCCGCGCACCTGCTCGTATCGTTGAATTGGGACGGAGATGTGA
>CAZLBV010000005.1:0-5221 GCA_964557845.1 uncultured Eubacteriales bacterium
AAATGCCGATATAAAATGGATATTGTAATAAACAATCTGATGTAAAAAATGTTTTCAGGAAAATATTCCAAATATGTGATAATAAATTGTTTCATAGTACAATCGGCATTTTTTATGAATAGTTCAGGTTTAATATTTGGCATGAAATTTGGTTAAAAAATATATGAAACGCTTAAATCGTGTACAGAAACAAAAAAAGATACCAGGCTACTTTGGCTAGTTGGTGTAATACTAACTGGAACTATTCATAAAAATGATGACAAAATCAAAAGATATAATAGGATAAGATCATGCCCGAACTACCAGATGTCGAAGTATTTAGACAATATATGGATGCCACCTCTCTGCATCAGCGAATATCCGGGGTGGAGGTTGAAAATGACAGAGTTCTCCAGGGCACATCCCCCTCCTGGCTTGGCAGAAAACTCCATGGACGCCAATTTGAAAAGACCAAGCGCCATGGAAAACATATATTTGTCTGTGTAGATTATGTATTCTGGATAATGTTTCATTTCGGAATGACAGGTTTTTTAAAATATTATAAAAACTCAAAGGATCGCCCGGAGCACTCCAGAATTATATTTTCATTTAAAAATGGATATCATCTTGCATATGATAACCAGAGAATGCTGGGAAAAGTCCAAATCGTTGATAACGCTGCAGATTATATCAGAAAAAATAATCTGGGCTCTGATGCTTTAGATCTGTCTTTAAACTCATTCCGCCAATTGATCAAAGGGAGGCGGGGGGCGGTAAAAACAACCTTAATGAACCAAAATATAATTGCAGGGATCGGGAATATTTATTCGGATGAAATTTTGTTCCAATCTAAAATTCATCCAAAAACCCAGATCAAACATTTGAAAGAAGATAAAATAAAACTCCTTCATGAGAAAATGGTAGAAGTATTGCAGACTGCCATCGAAAAAAAAGCAGATCCGGATGAATTTCCGGATGATTATCTCATTCCCCATCGGGAAGAAAGCAATACTTGCCCTCGCTGTGGAGGAAAAATAAAAAAGATAAAATTAAATAACCGGGGAACTTATTTCTGTCCCAAGTGCCAGCCGTCCCCGAAAAAATAATAATAATTGAATTATATGCCCAGATTCAATATAAATTAATCATATAGATTATATATTAGGAGGATTATTATGAATGATAAGATCGTGCAATTATTAGGAGAAGAGGCCGACTATCTTCTTGCTCACAAATGTCAGACCGTTTCAAAGGATCAACTGCATTTACCCGGGCCGGATTTT
Source organism: uncultured Eubacteriales bacterium (assembly GCA_964557845.1). Taxonomy (GTDB): domain Bacteria; phylum Acidobacteriota; class Aminicenantia; order Aminicenantales; family Aminicenantaceae; genus CAZLBV01. The sequence goes on from CAZLBV010000005.1 coordinate 1,263, forward strand.
ATTGACAGGGTTTTATTAAACTCTGACCGTCCCCCTGCGGTTTTACGCAACATGCAGTTGTTGTTTAATAATGGCCGTCTTGCAGGAACCGGCTATTTATCAGTTCTACCTGTTGATCAAGGGATTGAACATTCTGGTGGTTCAGCCTTTGCCCCCAATCCAATTTATTTCGACCCGGAGAATATACTCAAACTGGCCATAGAAGCAGGGTGCAATGGCGTTGCTTCTACCCTGGGGGTTTTGGGCGCTGTATCAAGAAAATATGCCCATAAAATTCCCTTCATTGTTAAACTTAATCATAATGAACTGCTGACATATCCCAATAATTATGACCAGATCCTATTCGCTAATGTGGACCAGGCTTTTGAAATGGGTGCCGTGGCTGTTGGCGCAACCATTTATTACGGTTCTGAAGAAAGTAGTAGACAGATCCAGGAAATTTCTGAGGTTTTTAGCTATGCCCATAGTCTTGGTTTGGTCACTGTATTATGGTGTTATCTGCGAAATTCTGCATTTAAAAAGGATAAAGATTACCACGTATCAGCTGATCTGACAGGGCAAGCCAACCATCTGGGCGCAACCATCGAAGCGGATATAATAAAGCAGAAACAGCCGGAAAATAATGGTGGATACAAAGCTCTCAACTTCGGCAAAACACATGAGAAAGTATACACAGAGTTAACCAGTGACCATCCTATTGACCTTACCCGATATCAGGTGATCAACTGTTATATGGGGAGGGTGGGATTGATAAATTCAGGCGGAGCCTCCATAGGAAAAAACGATCTTGCTCAAGCAATAAGAACGGCTGTAATCAATAAACGGGCAGGCGGAACTGGCTTGATCGTCGGCCGAAAATCATTCCAGAGACCTATGAAAGAAGGAATCGAATTGGTTCATTCAATCCAGGATGTTTACCTGGACTCTGACATTACAGCAGCATAATCAACATCAGACCTTTCTTTCTTAAGTTTGGCACATTTCTTGTATAAAAAAGATTGGAATCTAATTTATACAAGGAGAATAAAATGCAAGTTAAAGATTTGATGAGCCGTTCCGTTGAATTTGTTCACCCTGAAGACTCAATCACCCAAGCTGCAAAAAAAATGGTACGAAGCAATATTGGGAGCCTTCCTGTTATTAATGATGGCCAGGAGGCTATCGGTATAATCACAGACCGCGACATTACTACCCGAGTGGTTTCAAGGGGATTAGATCCCACAGAGACCAAAGTCACTAAAGGGATGACAAAAGACCCGATCTTCTGCAAAGAATCTGATGACACCCAAACAGCAGCCGAAATAATGAAGGACAAACAGATTCGACGGTTGTTAGTTAAAGATAACGAAGAGAATTTTATTGGAATCATAGCCTTAGGCGATATAGCATTGAATGAAAGCAAATCCCTATCAGGCGATGTCTTAGAAGATATATCTAAACCCCCTTTATCCTGATCTGCCAGAGCACAAATTGATTTTTAAATCTGTAGCAAAAGAACCATTCTATCTCAATGCACCAAAAAAACTCTAAACCACTGAATAAAAGCTCCAAACCTAAACTGGGTTGGAGCATCATGGTCTGGGCTTTAATTTTTTTAACTGTTTCCTATCTGGTTTTTTCTCTGTTCCCCAGTAAAGACTTAGTTGATATTTCCTATTCTGAGTTTAAAAATCAGATAAAAGCACGAAATGTTACTGAAGTGACTATAAGTGGACAGGATATCACCGGCCGTTTCCGGGAGGACTTGGATACTTCTCCGGACAGACAAAAAGAAATACCGGAGCATTCTCGATTTTCAACAGTAAAACCTGCCCTAGATGATCCGCAATTAATGACAATACTTGAGGAAGAAGGAGTGATCGTTAATGCCGAAAAAGAAGATGGATCCTGGTTGAGCACACTGCTTATAGTTTCGGTTCCCTGGATTTTGATCTTTGGTTATTTTTTCTATTTGGGAAGAAAAGCCAAAGGGCAGATGAGAGGCTTGGGTGGAGGAAGTCCATTTTTGGGAGTAGGCAAATCCCGTGCAAAAAGATACACCAAAACAATGTCTAAAGTTACATTTAATGACGTTGCGGGCCTTAATAATGCCAAACAAGATATGGAAGAGATCGTAGATTTTTTAAAAGAGCCAAAAAAATATATGAAATTAGGGGCTGATATCCCCAAGGGTATTTTGCTGGTCGGCGCTCCCGGAACTGGAAAAACATTGATGGCCAGAGCTACAGCTGGTGAAGCTAATGTTCCCTTTTTCAGCATAAGCGGTTCGGAATTCATTGAAATGTTTGTAGGAGTCGGAGCTTCCCGGGTGAGGGATATGTTCGCTACTGCTAAAAAGGAAGCGCCTTCAATAATTTTTATTGATGAGCTCGATTCGGTCGGCCGGGCCAGAGGAACAGGTTTAGGTGGTGGACACGATGAACGGGAACAGACACTCAACCAGATACTCTCTGAAATGGATGGTTTTGTGCCCCATCAATCAGTGATCGTACTTTCAGCCACAAACAGACCGGATGTGCTTGATCCTGCATTAACCCGGCCGGGGCGGTTTGACCGGCAGATAACATTGGATATGCCCCATAAGGAATCAAGGCAAAAAATTCTGCAGATCCATACCCGCAAGGTACCATTGGATAAAAACGTTGATCTGGAAAACCTGGCGGCCAGGACTGTCGGTTTCTCTGGAGCAGACTTAAAAAACCTGGTTAATGAAGCGGCTCTCTTAGCTGCACGACAGGATAAAAAGTCGGTTTCAGATGAAGATTTTTACCGGGCACGGGATAAGATCCTCTTAGGACATAAGCGGGAGGAAATGTTGAGTGAGGAAGAGAAAAGAATAATTGCATATCATGAGGCTGGACATGCTCTAGTAGCCAAATTAACTCCCAATACAGATCCTCTACATAAAGTCACCATCATTCCACGCAGTCATTCTCTGGGAGCCACCGAACAGGCTCCAGAAGAAGACAAGTTTAATTATACTCGGGATTACATGCTAAAACGTATATCGATCATTCTAGGCGGAAGAGCAGCTGAAAAACTTATATTCAAAGATGTCAGCAACGGAGCAGCCGATGATCTAAAAAAGGTCACCAAATTAGCCCGGCAAATGGTGACACAATGGGGTATGAGTGACCGAATAGGTCCGGTTACATTCAGTTTGGGAGAAGAGCATCTTTTTTTGGGCCGGGAAATGGCTAAGTCAAAAGACTTCAGTGAAGAAACAGCCAGAATAATCGATGAGGAGATCCGAGAAATCATCAGTAAACAAGAAGAAAATGCGCGTAAGCTTCTCATGGAGAACAAGGATAAATTAAATAGGCTGGCTGAAGAACTTTTAAAAAAAGAGACTCTAGACAATCAAGATGTAGAGCGTATTTTGAAGTCCAAATCAAGATCAAACAAAAAATCAAGTAAAAAAAAATGATATAGGATTGATAACCTGGAATTATTCAGGAGTCGAGATTGATTATGCTCTTCCGTATGTCTCTGTCATTCCGGCAAGCCTATCCACCAGGATATGAGTTTGCTGCTCTGCGCTTAACCTCCATTCCCAATTACCTTTATCAGAAGCAGGTAGATTCATTCTGGACTCAGCCCCTAAACCAAGTATATCCTGCATGGGAATAATTGAAGCAAAGGCAACAGACATCATTGCCAACCGGATGAAATCCCAGTGGATTTCTTTTTCAGAAAATTCCTTCCCTATATAGCGGCTGAGTCTTTTTTTTTCCTCTAAACCCGCCTCATTCTGGATCCAACCGTGGATGGTATTATTATCATGCGTACCCGTATAAACTACATAATTTTCCTCATAGGTATGGGGAAGATAGGGATGCATGGGGTCATCGTCACCAAAAGCAAAAAGCAGTACCTTCATACCGGGAAGCTCAAAATGACGCATTACTTCTTTGACATCGGGAGTAATGGTTCCCAGATCTTCGGCTATAACCGGAAGA
>CAZLBV010000006.1:0-7956 GCA_964557845.1 uncultured Eubacteriales bacterium
CGCTTCTACTGAGATAATCTAACTCTGTTATGCTAATGTGATAAAAAGGATAATTTAATGTGCAATTTATGGGTTAAAATAATGTGAGAATTAACACCAGTCACTATCACTATTACCCCAAGGGGAGAGATATGGGAAGGTGAATCCAAATTAAGGGACAGCTCTCCCAATCATACCCTCTACCATCTGCCCGTTAATTATACTTATACCTTCAGACAAGCCGGATATCAGGATGTTACAGAAAACATATACATTGATGAGGATAACCTTTTAGAAACAATCGAGATTGAGCTCCCACGCATTATTCCAATTGAGCCCGGAACCTTGGAAGTTCAAGTTTTTCCTTCCGGCCAGGTTTTTGAAGGCAATCAGTCATTGGCAACCTTTCCCCCACTTAGACAAAACATATCCCTTTCTCCCGGTTCTCATACTTTAAGATTTACGACCTTAGAAGAAGGTTGTGAAGAAAAAACCAAGACATATCAGATAAGTCCAGGCCAGGTTTTGACTGACACGATCTACCTATGCTTTGGTTCAATAGATATAAACAGCAATCCTCCCGGTGCTTCTATCACAATCGATAACAATGAAAATGATTTAGATGGGAACCCGTATGGCCAAACCCCGAGGGCTAATATTCAGCTTCCCGTAGGTATCCATCTCCTGACCTTGAATCATGCTGATTATCCTCAAAAGACCGTTCAAATAGTGATCCGAAAGAATGAAAGATTGAATAGATCTGTCAATTTAAATGAGTAGAATATTTAAATTGAACCCGAATTAAATAAATTTGAGTATGAATGGAGCGCCTATGAAAAACAAAATAATTTTCATTTTCCTAATGATGTCTTTTTTAGCGTTAATTCCATTTCATAAATCATATGCCCAAGATAACTGCCGCCAAATATTAAACACTGGTATCCAGGCTTTTATTAATGCCAGTTTTGAGGAGGCCATAAACTACTTCTCACAGATAAAGAATAATCCAGCCATAATACAAGATTGTAGTATGGAGGATCGTGAAAAAGTAGAATTCTATAATTCTTATTGTCTTTACCTGCTTTACGGCTGCCAAGATCAAAGAACTTATCAAGCCTTATGTGATTTGAAGATGTACTGCCCTTTATTCTCTCCTGAAAAAGAAGACTATCAGTGGGTAACACAAGATTGGATCGAATGCTGGACTAATTCTGAATGCTTCACAGGTTCATTCATAAGCCACCTTCATGAAAAAGCAAAATATTTTTTTGACCAGGATTTTCCTATTCAGTCGGCAGCGGAAATATTAACTTTATATAGAATTACAGAAAACGGTCAAAGGCTTCCGCCTGATTGCCCTGAATGTCTTCAATATCTTGGATCGTCCAATGAATACATGCAAAATTGCGAATCCAGGATCAATGAAAAATGGATAAGTTTTTTCGAGAATGAAAACTTTTCAGAATGTTTAAACTTAGAGAATACTCTTGTGAAGACCGAAGGGCTTCAAAACTATTTTCCTAATTTGATCCAAAATTTGTCCAGCATGAAGAAAGAAAAAGCGGAAACACTTGCTAATGACTTTCTCAATCAAAGTATCAGTCTTGTAAATCAAATCCGAACGAGTTTATTTACCATCCCTGATCTGTCTCAGTTAAAATTATATTGGACAAAGGTAAAAAAAATGGAAGAAGCATTCAATGAAAACACCGGATCTCTTACTGATACAGAAACCATTCAACAGATCAAAGCTTTATCCGATCAGATCATTTTCAATTTTCAAAGATATGGTGAAAATTTGATCCAGCATTATGATCTAAGACAGGAAAACACTCCCCTAGATACAATGGAAAACTATAAAAACACGCTGTTGGAGATATTCCCAGAATCTCAATCTGAAATAGATACTATTTACCAGACCATAATCCAATCCCCTCCTCCTGTTTTTAATACAAGCTCCCCGGGAGTTGTTCCCCCGGAAGATGACGGAAAATGGAAAATTCCTCAACTCGAATGTCTCAAAAAAATTTACTTGCATGGTGACATCCTTTGCGGCATCACTATTAATACTCAGGGAGTTGTTGAAAATGTAACCGTCATTTCGAAAAGATTTAATATTGAAAATGACTGCAGTAATAAACTGGTCGAGGAACTGATAAATTATATCCGAGGCAAAGAATTCATCCCTGCTCACAAAAGTATAAATTGTTCCGGATTTGTAGTACCTCCGAATCGTTCTAATCAAACGGAAATAAATGTAAATTATTTCCTTGTCAAAAAATTAAAAATAGAGTAACGGCACAGTTTACCGATTAAGTATATAACACTCTTTCCCAGGCACTTGAATCAAGCTCAAAATAGTGTAATTCAAGTAATGAATGCAGTATGCTATACTGGTGCGCTTGAGTCAGGAAGGATGACAGAATGAGAAAACCTTTTTTAGAATTTTGTAAAAAAAATATTGTGCTATTTGATGGAGCGATGGGAACCGAGATCTACGCCAAGGGATATTATATAAACACTTGTTTTGATGAATTGAACTTAAGTAATCCAAAATTAATTAAAGATATCCACCGTGCCTATATCGATGCGGGGGCAGATGTCATTGAGACCAATACTTTCGGAGCCAACCGAATCAAACTGCAAAAACATGGTCTCGAAAAGAAAACAAGTGTAATAAATTATCAGGGTGCGATGATTGCTCGAGAAATCGCCGGAGAAGATATATATGTTTGCGGTTCCATTGGGCCTTTGGGCGAACGTTTAGAACCATGGGGCAGTTTGGCTGAAGAAGAAGCGCGTGATATCTATAAAGAACAGGCACAAGCTTTGATCGATGGCGGGGTTGATGTTTTATGTCTAGAAACCTTTTCTGACCTTCATCTTATCCAGCAGGCTATTTTTGGCATCCGTGAAAAATTTGACACTCCCCTTATCGCTCAAATGACCATCGGGGATGACGGAAATTCCCTTTTTGGGACCCCTCCCGATATTCTCGCGGTTAAAATGCAAAAGGCGGGTGCGGATATTGTGGGATTAAACTGCAGTGTCGGGCCAAAAGTGATGCTCGAGGCGGCGATCAAGATGGTTGAAGCAGTCAATGTTCCGGTCAGCATTATGCCGAACGCAGGAATCCCCCAGAATGTGGACGGACGTAACATCTATCTTGCTTCGGCGGAATATTTTGGTGAATATGCCAAAAGATTTGCTCAGGCAGGGATACAGATCATAGGAAGCTGCTGCGGAACCAATCCTGATTTTACACGTGTTATGAGAAAAGCACTGCAAGCAGTTCAGCCCGGAATAAGGGTTCAGAGACGTATTACCATAATCCAAGATCAAGTTATTAAAGAATCGATCCCTCTAGAAAAACGTTCATCCCTCGCCAAAAAGATCAGAAAAAATGAATTCGTTACTTCAGTTGAGATCGTACCTCCCAAAGGATCTATTGCTACCCGGGCTGTTGAACAAGCGACAATCTTAAAAGCAGCCGGTGTTGATACCGTGAATATACCAGACGGTCCTAGAGCTTTGTCCCGAATGAGTGCCAGCTATTTATCCATGATAATCCAGAATCAGGCAAATATAGAGGTTATCCAACATTATACCTGCCGGGATAGAAATCTACTGGGTATGGTGGGAGACCTATTGGGTGCCTATGCTTCTGGAATTAAAAATCTTTTATTGATAACAGGAGATCCTCCCAAAATGGGAACTTATCCAGATGCGACAGCCGTGTTTGATGTAGACTCTATCGGGCTGGTTAATGTTGTTTTCAGCTTGAACTGTGGACGGGACCTGGGAGGCAATCCGCTTCCTTCCCCCACTGGTTTTTTTGCCGGAGTTGGAGTAAATCCCGGAGCCATTGATCTTGATTACGAAATTCGCCGTTTCGAATGGAAAGTAAAAGCAGGGGCTCAATTTGCCATAACTCAACCTGTTTTCGATATAGATATTTTTCAACGTTTTCTGAAACGTATTGGACATCTCCGGATTCCTTTAATTGCTGGGATCTGGCCTTTAGTCAGCATCCGGAATGCTGAATTTATGAATAACGAAGTTCCTGGAGCCTGCGTTCCTGATGATGTTATGAAAAAATTAAGATCCACCTCCTCTCGCGAAGAGGCTGCAAAAACAGGGATCGAGATCGCTCGCGAAACTGCAAAAGAACTGAAGCCATATGTCAGAGGCATTCAGATATCCATGCCTTTTGGTAACGTGGATTACGCATTGGAAATACTAAAAGATATTTTATAATAATAATAATAATAATTTTTAAATTTCGCTGGCACTGAGCTGGCACTGAGCTGGCACTGATCAGTCATCAGTCAGAATTCATCGGGATATTCCGGATCGTGAAATAAAACCTGGAAGGAGGTTTTTTCAGAAGTGTCTGAAGTGAATTTTCCCTGGAGCTGTTCTGTCAGCATATTGACCAACTGAAGCCCGAATGATTCTGTATTATGGATATCAATACTGGTATCTAAACCGATTCCATTATCTTCAATTACCAATCTATATTTTCCTGGTTTTAATCGATCAAAAACAATATGGATCTCCCCTTTTCGTCCATCCGGAAAGGCATGCTTTAAAGCATTCGAGATCAATTCACTCACAATCAGGCCGCAGGGGATGGCAGAATTGATATCAAGAAAAATATCCTTAACAGAAACTCTAATTTTAATCCGGGAAGGATCTATCCCAAAGGTTTGATACATATAGCCTGTGAGACTGGTTATATATTCATTGAAATTCACTCGTGACATGTCTTCTGAGCGGTACAATTTTTCATGTACGATCGCCATCGAACGGACTCTAAGATTACTCTCTTGGAACATCTTTAAAGCAGTTTCATCCTGGACAAAACTACTCTGCAGATTTAGCAGGCTGGATATAATTTGAAGATTATTTTTAACCCGGTGATGGATCTCCCGAAGCAAAACTTCCTTTTCTTTTAAAGACGATTCCAATCTATTTTTATTTTTTTTCTCATCCGTAATATCTCTTATATAACCTCTAGTGCCTACATTCTTTCCATCCTTTTTCAGCAGGACAACATCAATCTCACAATCAATTTCTGTGCCGTCTTTCTTTATACCTTTAAACTCGTACCGGTTGGGAACATTTTTACCATTAATCCGATCTTGATTAATTTTTTTAATGCGTTCTTTATCATCAGGGTGAACAATATCAATATTGATCATATTTCTCTTCTTTCTGTCTTCAGCCGCATATCCGAACATCTCATAAAAAGTATTGTTTGCATAACTTAGTTTCCCCTCTGCATCAGCGATCAAAATGGCCAGATTAGCTTTTTCGATCAGATCTTTATATTTTTCTTCTGACTCCAGCAGATCATCTTTCGTTTTAAACCGGGAAATAGCCATTGCAACTTGCTCTGAAATAAACACTAAAATATTTTTTTCCTCTTCGGAATAACGCATTCCCTGGGTATAACTTTGGATAACCAGAACTCCGATAGTACCATCTCTAGTATTGAGCGGTACCCCCAACCAATCAATAGATGGAGGCCCAACGGAAACTACTTCATTTTTCTTTTCAAGTTCTGCAAAAACTTCCGGGGTTACTAAAATGGGTTTACCGGTTCTTAGGACATATTCCGTTAATCCCAATCCGAGACTCTGTGGTTCCGGTGATTCTTCATACTCATCAAAAAAATAAGGAAAACTCAACATTTCGTTTTCCCGATCGTAAAGAGCAATATAAAAATTGTTTCTGGCAGGCATTAATTCCATGATAATCTCATGGATTTGAGAAAAGAGATCATTAAGGCTTTCTGCAGTAAGCGATGCTTCTGAAATTCTATAGATACAATTTTGAATCTTCTGAATATATTTTTTTTCAGAAAGGTCATGCACAAAAGCACAATAAAATTCTTCTCCTCTGTAACTAATATGATTTACTGTCATTTCTACCGGAATGGTAGAACCATTCTTAGTTGAAAAAACTGTTTCTATAGTGATGACTTTTTCTTTTTTTAAACGGTCTAAAAAGAATTTCCATTGAGATTTTTCTATTCTGTCAATATCAAATATATTCATTTGCAGCAGCTCTTCTTTAGAATAAGACAAAGCGCTGCATCCTTTTTCATTGGCATAAATAATTCTTCCGGATGAATTGACCCATAAAATTGTTTCCGGTGCTTTATTAAGGGCTTCATTAGAAAACAGTGGTAAATTGTGATTTTTCAACGAATCCTTAGCATCTTTATCAGATCTTGTCTGTTTTGACTGGTTTTTACTATTGTCTAAATTGGCTTTCACCATTTTTTAACACCCACATTATCCTTATTAATAAAATGAGAATATTTTTTATTTATTATAAACCTTCATGGCTATATATATAATACAAATCCATGGGCATTGCTTAAAACATTTAATAAAGACTTAATGTTTCTCTTCTTTGAACTGAACAATCGTTTCATGATCACAAACGATTGAAAGTTATTATCTATTAGGAGTTTTGTACTGTCAAGTATAATAGGTTTTTAGAAGTATTTCCATTTTCCGGATCACAAAAAGAGAGGCCTCTTCAATTCAACTTTATTATCCCCTTCAAGCACTTTTTCAAATATATCGTATGCGATACATTATCTTCCATAATTCATAGAATGGCATCCGATATTTTTATAACCCAAGCATACTCACAGGGAAGGTTTTTTCGCAGAAGATCAGGGACATCGATGATCATACCATTCCCGGCTGCTTTCCAATCAAGTGCTGCCTTCTGGCCGAGCAGAAATACAGAGGATCCTTTTTTAGGAAAAATATCTGAAATAAAGACTTTTCTCGGAAGGCTATCTTCATTTTCCTCAGGAAGATAAAAAGCATAGACAATATTAGGGTTTTTTTGAGTAAATCGTATCTTTCCTGCAGCATAGGGATATACCGGTCTGGTTGCATATATGGCCTCACCATTTATCTTCATCCACTCCCCTATGCTTTTCAAACGGTCATAAGCCTCTTCATCAAAATTACCCTTACTGTCAGGTCCGATATTAAGCAGCAGGTTCCCTCCTTTCGCCACAATTTCGATCAATAAATGGATCAACTGGCGTGAAGATTTATAAGTATCACCAGGAACATGGGACCAACTGGTTGCCATGGGCATGCAGGTCTCCCAGGGATAAGGAAGCATTTTTTCAGGGACCCGGTTCTCAGGAGTCAAATAATTCTGATATTTTCCTGGAACTGCTCGATCCACCACTATTAATCCAGATTGTTTAGACCTTATTTTTTCGACGAGTTCCTCCATACGGATGTCCTGATTCTGGAAATGTATGAATTTATAATCAGGATCGATCAGACGTGCTAGAATTTCTTCCCTTTCCATTTTTCTGACCCAGCCTCCGTCCAGCCATAGGATATCTATCTTTCCATAGTTCATCATGAGCTCATTTATCTGATCGTGGGTGAAATTGACAAAGTTTTCCCATCTTTCCGGATATTTATTAATGTCATAATTTACATTCCGGTCAGGTGTGGCGAAATTCGGCCACCAATAATATTCACTATGCCAGTCCGGCTTGGAAAAGTATGAGCCTATCCAAAACCCCTGTTCCCGAAATGAGTCGAATATTTCTTTGGTCACATCAGCCAGCGGATGTGAACTAAAAGGGCATTCAGGATCGGTTATTTTATAATCCGTATATTTTGTGTCGAACATGCAAAAACCATCATGATGTTTTGTGGTGAAAACAACATACCTCATACCAGCATTAAAGGCTGCTTCCGCCCATTTTCGGGGATTAAAATCAACCGGATTAAATGTAGTTTTTAAATTTTCGTAGTCTTTTTTGTATTCGATATAATTTTGATTTTTTCTGCGGCACCATGGTTCATCTTCAGAACAGATCGACCAGGATTCAACAATGCCCCACTGAGAATAAGGCCCCCAATGCATCAAAAGCCCAAATTTTAGATCTTGCCATTTTTGAATTTTCAGAATTACTGCCGG
>CAZLBV010000007.1:0-28107 GCA_964557845.1 uncultured Eubacteriales bacterium
CTGGAGGTTAAAGCAGGCGAGATCAAAGTGGATCGAGTACTGGTCTCAGGAACAGAAATGCCCCTACGCTGACATCAACCTTATCGAATTTAATCAGCTACATATCCGGCACGGTGGAGAACACGGTAGCTCTGGCCCTTAACTTTGACCTCGATATTTTTAAAACTTCCATCAGCAATATAATTTTTCGGCGAATAATAGATCAGATAATAATTTTCTGAGGCTTCCACTGCCTTTTGAAACAAATACTGAGGATTAGCTGAATTTACTGTTGAACCTCCGGTGGCATTGGCTATTTCCGTAAAAGGCTGATAGATATCTTCTGAATGCTCTTCAAAATGCACCCCTTGAATTTTATCGGCAGATTTAGTGAAATATAAAAAATGAGTGGTGATCGATGAATCGGAAAATGCCTCTTTTATCTTGGGCACATCGATCATTGTTTCCCGCACATAACCGCTGAATTGGGAAAACATCTTGGCCTGGACATGGGGCTTATCCTGGTTAACCCCAAGGGCTTGGGTTAATATCCTGCCTTCGATTTGGGGTATGAATTCTCTTTGGTAAAAAAGAAAAATATGCTTCTGCCCCATTTTTTCTTTGAGGTATTTTCCAAATTCCAGGATCCTGTTCTGATTGACTTCCCGGAGCTTTTCTAAATTTTGCAGGGTGACTTCATATTGATCCAATAAATATTCCAATCTGGAGCCGCTGTCCATCTCTTGAATATTTGTGTCAGTGTAGCTGTCAAGCCCCGAGGGGCCTCCCAGAGCAGAGCTCAATGCTCGAGCTATGCCGGTCAATTCTTCCACAACTTTTCTGTATTGGGAATTACCCATGGTCGCTTCTTTTCTTAAGATGCCGACGAGTTGCTCGGCAATACGTTCTCGGGGAGTCTGGGTCAAGGTCTCTTTTTTCATATGATAGGTCTTCAAGGGGGTTATGATGGTTATATCATCCTCGGGAAGGACAACTTCTTTAAAGAAATATTCCACCGCATCTCCTATCTTTGGAGTATACTCAGCAATCTCAAAAAAAAGATAGAAATATCGCTTAGTCTGAGGGATGAATTTTTTCTCTTCCTGTTTTCGGTCGATCTTATCTTTCCTGATCAAATATACTGCTTCGATCTCCTGAGGATATCCATCTTCAAATAATTCAAAATCATCAATCTCCAGGTCACCGATAAAAACATCGCCTTTGAATACACGGACCGGAACTTCGATGTTAATTGCCCGGGTTTGATGCTGGAGTTCCTGAGCGGAATTTGAAACAAGCACTACGAACAAAAGGAATATTAGCAATGTTTTTTTCACAAATGTCCTCCTAAAGGGGAATTATACCTCGATAATTCTGGTGACATCAACCTTATCTTTTTTCGACTATTTATGATTCGTCTCCGAAAGTATCCTCTTGTCCTTAATAAAGATAAGGTTGATGCCTCTAGATTAGAATCATTGGTTTTCCGCTTCAAGGTAAACCTTGGCATTGGGCAGGATCTCTTTGATCTTGGCTTCGATCCTGTCATTTAATACTTCTATCTCATCCACGATCAAACCATCGCGGTAATTGATCTCTAAGGTTATCAACACTTCATCCGAACTTAAGTGCATGGTCCTTAAACTGATGATCTTATTGATCTCCTTAAAGCATTGGACCGCATCCAGAATTCTTGTCCGCTTGTAAGGCGTTACTGATTCCCCCACCAGCAGTTTCTGGGTTTCAAAGGCCAAAAACAAGGCGAATCCCATTAACAGTACCCCTATGATGATCGATGCGATTGCATCTATTATAAAATTACCCGTTATATGCGCCAATGTAATAGATACACCGGCGATCATCAAGCCGGTTAAAGCCAGTAAATCTTCGATCAAAACCGTCAGTGTAGCTGTGTCCTTGCAGTGCAGAACCCCATCTATCATCCTTTTTATCCCTTCTTCCTGCATCGAGATCTTTATGTTTTTCCTTGCGATCCTGAAGGCTACAGTTTCGAAAATGATCGCTAACCCAAGGGCTAAATAGGTCAACCAGAGATGAGTAATTTCATGAGGATGCCGAAATTTTTGAAGCCCCTCCCTGACTGATAATGTACCGGCAATTCCAAACAGTATTATCGCCACTAAAAAAGACCAGAAAAATTGTTCCTTACCATATCCAAATGGATGAAATCTATCCGGAGCCTTCTTGCTTCTCTTCAGACCGATCAGCAGCAGTACCTGGTTAAAGGTATCAGAAATAGAATGGTAACCCTCAGCTAACATCGAACTGGAATTGCTTATCAAGGCAGCCGTGATCTTAAAAATAGCTATGCCCAGATTAGCTAATAAAGCTGCAATAACCGCTTTTTTACTTTCCGGCTTCATCGGTCATATCTCTATTTTCAGCATAATATATCATATTCTGTTTTTTTCTCCATTAAAAATTACCGATCATTTTCCAAAGTTCATTACCTATAACTTAAACTTAACCTGGCTCGGATTTTCTCACAGAGAGTAAATTTAAATATAAGTAAAAGTGAAAATGAGTGTATGAGTAAAAGAGAGATATAGTTGACATATCAATTCTTATGGCATTATATTATCTTTTAACATTAAGCAGGAAAAAATTGACGCCTTCTAATAAAACCAAGATCTTAGTCGTTGAAGATGAAAGCATCGTGGCGCGGGACATCCGCAATATGCTTATCGGACTGGGCTATGAAGTTATTGGGGTAACCCCGTCAGCTTCAGAAGCAGTAAAACTCGCAAAAACCAAAAAACCTCATTTAGTTCTCATGGACATAATGCTTCAGGGGAAAACCAACGGAGTCTTGGCCGCTGATGAGATCTACAGCAAATTCAATATCCCTATCGTTTATCTTACAGCTTATGCAGATGAAAAAACTCTTCAAAAGGCCAAAAAAGCAGAGCCTTTCGGATATTTGCTTAAACCGTTTGAAGAACGGGAACTCCAAACCACGATAGAGATCGCGTTGTATAAATTCAAAATGGAGATGAAGCTAAAAGATAGGGAAAGATGGCTCTCCACAATTTTAATAAGTGTCGGAGACGCAGTTATTGCCGCCAATGAAAAAGGATATATCACCTTCATGAATCCCTTAGCTGAATCACTGACCGGTTGTAAGAATCCAGAAAACACCTCAAAGCCTTTAAGAGAAATTTTCAGGGCGGTTAAAACAAACTCAAAAAAAGAAATAAATATCCCATTAGAGAAGATCCTTCAAGGAGAAAAGTACAGGTTTCCCCGCGAAGCCATTCTACTCTCAAGAAAAGGTGATAAAATCCCTGTTTTTCAAAGCGCTACCCCGATCAAGAACGAAAACAAAGATATCACCGGGGTGGTATTATCTTTCAGTGACATCACCCGCCTTAAAAAAGCGGAAGAAGAATTAAAAAACAGTTTAACTCGTTTGAAGAATATAATGAATGGAACCGTAGAAGCCATGGCATACACCATCGAAACCCGTGACCCCTACACTGCCGGACATCAGAGACGAGTGGCTAAGCTCGCCTCTGCTATCGCAGAAATGATGGAGCTCCCTAAAAATCAGATAGAAGGTATTTATATGGCCGGAACCCTACATGATATAGGCAAAATCCACGTTCCCGCTGAAATTCTTAATAAACCAGGCAAGATTTCAGAAGCGGAATACAACATCATTAAGACTCATTCACAGGTAGGTTTTGATATATTAAAATCCATAGATTTTCCCTGGCCGATCGCTCAAATTGTTCTCCAGCATCACGAACGTCTGGATGGATCAGGTTATCCCCATGGAATCAAACAGAATGAAATCCTGCTGGAAGCAAAAATTCTGGCTGTGGCTGATACGGTCGAAGCATTAGCGACCCACCGGCCTTACAGACCTGCATTTACCAGAGAAACAGCCCTCGATGAGATAAAAACCTACCGTAACATCCTTTATGATAAAGAAGTCGTAGATGCCTGCCTTAAAGTGTTCGAGTCAGGATTCTGCTTAGATTCTTAATTCCTTGGTCTTCAGGAAAAAAGAGTATTGGCCACAAGAAATGAGAACTAAAAAAGAAAAAAGCACTGAAAAACATAAATACACACCTAAAAGCCCCCTGGTTCACTTGCTACTTCCTTCTTCTCTGCTAGCATCTCTTGCCGGTTGGGCCGCTTTTATTATCCTTATCATTCCGGATTTCAACATCTACTGGTTGATAGTATCTCCTATAATCATTGCCTTTTATCAGGCTCCTGCTGTTTATATTTACTGGTTATGGAAGAAAAAAACTAACCGATTGATCGAACTAGAATCCAACAACAACAAAGAAACATCTGATTGATAACAAAAAATTAGCGCCCCCGACGGGATTCGAACCCGTGTTGCCGCCTTGAAAGGGCGATGTCCTAGGCCAGGCTAGACGACAGGGGCGCAGAGAGTGGTGAGCCGTGCTGGACTCGAACCAGCGACACCCGGCTTAAAAGGCCGGTGCTCTCCCTCTGAGCTAACGGCCCATCAAAATAAAATATTGTATATAAAGGAATACTTAGAAACTGTCAACAAAAATATTTTACTAATTTTATGTCTTGATTAGGGTTCTGGAGTTTGTGTTTACCTTAAACTGACTCGAATCTCAATATTATCCATCTTCCTCTATGTTGAAGATTATTTGTCTCATCTTTAACTATGTATTTTCTCATGTATACCTTATAATTCTTTTTGTTCCCTTCTGAATCCGTTATTTCAACAGTGACTTCTTTAGAGTGGACATCTCCGGTAAATTCACGAATATTAGGATAATCTCCCATTTTTACACCTAAAGAGAATGCAGTTATTTCCTCTTCTCTCTTGGCTTCAGCCTTTGCTTCATTATATTCTCTCTGAATTCCCTTATAATCTTCTAGGATTTTTTCATACTCGGCTTCTAATTCTTCTGCTTCCTCTCGTGCGGCACGGCTTCTTGTCCTTTTCGCTTCAAAATCCGCTTCATCCCAAGCATCTCTCGCATCTAAAGTCTCACCGACGGCGTTATCCACTTTTTCTTTGAGTTCTCGCTCTTTTAGATCAAGCTCCGGAAGAGTTACGGGCTGAATCTGTTCTTCTGTTGCGCTTACGATCTTCCAACTTTCAACATCAAGGTCTGCCGGCTCTATAGCCATAGTTGAAAGCGTCGTCAAGTCGTTCAAGCTAAGTGCGTTAAAATAACTTTTCAGGAGGCTGTCTTCCGGTTTTGTTGTGCAACTCGTGATTAACGCAATTATACATAAAACACTAAAAATGGTAAGAATTTTTCTGTACATCCTTCCTCCTTCCAACATAATATTTAGTTGTTACTAAATTGTACTTTTTTTCCTATCTAAAAAGCAAGTTTAAATAATCATATCTCTAAAAAAATTATTTTCTTGGTCAATTTTCCACGCATATTTTTTTGCGTAATTTAATCCGGGAAAGCCAAATCCTCTTATGAATTGGTTTATTTTCAAATAGAAGGTTGGATCATTAAGGTAAAAAAACTAAAAAAAAATAAAAACTGATTTTTTTAATCCATAAATCGGAATTTTATATTGACAAGTAATTTTATTATACATAGAATTGAACGTCATTAAAAAAAGAAATGACATAGTTATAAAGATATAATAATAATAGTGTTAATTCGTTATTGACTTTTTATTGTATGCAGGAAAACCAACTTAAAAAGTTCAGAGAGAACTATCACAGAAGGAAGTATTGTCCGCGGGTGTATTATTCTGTCTATTTTTATTGTTGAGGTTGTTTTTTATCCAAATAGTTTGCTAAGACAATAAAACACCCTAAGCTTATATAGATAATTTTCTAGAAAGGAGGATTTATGGAAATCCAGAGCCAAGTCAAATTAGAGGAAGATTTAGATAAAACCTTTTTGGATGAGATAAAGTCTATGTCCAAATGCAATGAAATCGATATGTGCATCCAATGCGGCACATGCAGCAGTTCCTGCCCTATGGCAGTTTATATGGATTATACCCCCAGAAAGATCATGTCAATGATAAAAAATGGCTTTAAGGAAGAAACCCTCAAAAGTTTTACTGTATGGCTTTGCTCATCTTGTTATACTTGCCAGGTCCGCTGTCCCGCAAAAATAAAAATAACAGATGTCATGTATGCTTTAAAAAGAAAAGCCATTGAGGAAAAAGTTTATCCTTCCCGATTCAGTGTCCCTGCTCTTACTCATGAGATGTATAAACTCATCGCAAAATACGGCCGGAGCTCGGAAATCTGGTTGGTTATCAATATGTATATCCGAATCAGAGATTTAATCGGCCCCTTAAAAATGGCACCGCTTGGTATAGATTTAATCAGGACCGGCCGTTTAAGCTTAAAAAAGGAAAAGATCAAAAACAGAAAGCAACTCCATGATCTATTGAACGCGGTAAAAAAAGGAGATTAGAATGAGAGAATACGTTTATTATCCAGGATGCTCACTTAAAAGCAGTTCCAAACATTATGAAGAATCGATCCTCCCTGTGCTTAAAGTGCTCGGATTGGATATGGAAGAAATGGAAGATTGGAATTGCTGCGGTGCAACAGCTTATTTTGCTGTGGATGATGCTCTGGGAGCAGCAGTATCCGGCCGCAATCTTTCCATTGCCGAAAAAGCTCACAAAGATATCTTCGCTCCCTGTGCCGGCTGCTATCTTACTCTCAAAAAAAACAATCAATTTCTGAAGGAAAGAAGTGAAAAAGCTGAAAAAGTTCTCAAACACATGAAGAACACAGGATGTGAATATAATGGCACGATCGATGTAAAGCACCCTTTAGAAGTTTTTGTTAACGAGGTCGGCCTCGACAAGATTAGAGAAAAAGTACAGAGGAAATTAACCGGGTTGAAGGTCGCCTGTTATTACGGATGTCAGGTTGTCAGACCTTATACAGATTTTGATGATCCCGATTATCCGGTCACTTTAGATAAAATTGTGGAAGCCTTAGGAGCAGAAGCAGTCGATTATTCTGCCAAGACAAGATGCTGCGGAGGCTCATTAACCAGCAGTTTAGACAGTGTGGGTGCTGATCTTAATTATGTTATTCTTAAAGAGGCAAAAAAGAAGGGTGCAGATGTTATCACGACTATATGCCCTCTCTGCTTGTTTAATCTTGAGATAATCCAAAATAAGGTCGTGAAAAAATATAAAGAAGAGGTCAAGATACCTGTTTTATTTTTTACTCAATTAATGGGATTAGCCTTTGGAATTCCCAAGGAAGATCTTGGTTTTTCCCGCTCGATTATTTCTTTAAAAGCATTTTGGAACAAAATCAACAACGGAGGGCCCAATGAATAATAACGGCCAACCCAGAATCGGAGTTTTTATCTGTCATTGCGGTGCTAATATCGCCAGTAAAGTAAATGTATTCGAGGTTGCGGATTTCGCTTCAACTCTGGACAATGTAGTGGTTGCCAGAGAATACAAATTCATGTGCTCGGATCCAGGCCAAGAAATGATCAAAGATCACATCAAAAAATATGAACTAAACCGGGTCGTGGTCGCATCCTGTTCCCCTCTCATGCATGAACCCACTTTCCGGAATGTCACTAGCGAGGGAGGACTGAATCCTTTTTACTTCCAGATGGCCAACATCCGTGAACATGTTTCCTGGGTAACGAAAGATCCAGAAAAAGCTACCAAAAAAGCAAAATCTTTGATCGCTGCTGCGGTAAAAAGAGTGGCTCTGCACGATCAACTGGCTAAAAAAGAAGTACCGGTTCGGCCGGAAATATTGATCGTCGGAGGCGGGATAGCAGGCATTAGTGCGGCTCTAACTTATGCCAACTCCGGTAAAAAAGTCTATCTCGTAGAAAAAGAACCATCAATTGGGGGTCATATGTCCATGTTGGACAAAACCTTTCCAACCTTGGATTGCTCTGCTTGTATTTTAACACCAAAAATGTCTGAGGTTGGAAAACATCCCAATATCGAACTTTTAACCTGGAGTGAAGTTGAGGAAATATCCGGCTTCGTGGGAAATTTCAAGGTAAGGATCAGGAAAAAAGCCAGGTATGTCGATACCAACATATGTAATGGATGCGGAGCCTGCTGGGAAAATTGTCCCACAACTATCACTCCATCCGAAAGAATAATAAAAAAAGGAGATATCATAATCAAAACCGTTAAAAAAGAAAACTGACATGAAACTTAAAGAGATCAAAAAACTGCTCGAAGCTGAATTTATCTGCTGTAAAGACTGTCTTGACAGGGATATTCATTTTGCTGGGGGTTCGGATCTAATGAGTGATGTGCTCGCCTTCGGAAAACCCGGGCTTCTCCTTCTCACCGGATTGACAAATTCCCAATCCGTAAGGACAGCTAATATAATCGATGCCACTGCTGTGGTCTATGTGAGAGGGAAAAAACCGGATGAAGAAGGAATCCGTCTTGCCCAACAAATGAATATTCCTTTGTTAATAACCAATATGATGATGTACCAGGCATGCGGCATTCTTTATAACAGCGGATTAAAGGGAGTATCCGAAAAAAAATGAATCATACTGAAGTTTTTTCTCAGAACTTTGATATTACTGGGAGAGACTTCAGCCGGGCAGGCTCCATTTCAACCAAGATCAAGGAAGTACTTCAGGAGATCGGTATCGTCTCTCCGATCATTACCCGCACCGCCATCGCCGCTTATGAAGCTGAAATGAATGTGGTCATGTATGCCAAACGAGGAAAACTGACGTTTACCCTAACTCCTGATATGATCCAGATCAGGATCGTGGATGAGGGCCCTGGAATAGAAGATATTGAAAAAGCTATGCAGGAAGGGTTCTCTACAGCAACTCAGGAAATGAGAGAAATGGGGTTCGGAGCCGGCATGGGGCTTCCCAATATAAAAAGAAATGCCGACACGTTCGAAGTAACATCAATCCCTGGAAAAGGGACTGTTTACAATATAATTATTAAATTAAATAACCCGGATAATCAATGAACCAATATTATCATTCAATCCGAATTGATGAAGACAAATGCGATGGACGCATGAACTGCATGCGGGTCTGTCCCACTCAGGCCATCAGGATTCGTAAAGGAAAGGCTCATATCATTGATGAAAGATGCATCGATTGTGGTGAGTGTATTAATGCCTGTCCTACAGGAGCGATCATACCTTTGACAGATCCTTTCGGGGAACTATCGAAATTCCGTTACACTATAGCTATTCCTTCGCCCGCTTTATATGCCCAGTTTGGAAACCGCATCCTTCCGGATGAGATCAATGCCGGCTTGAAAAAACTGGGATTCGACGACGTCGTCGATATGGCCTTTACTTGCGGCAAAGTAAGCTTTGCAATTCAGGAATTCTTGCGTGACTATACGGGTCCCAAACCGGTCATTTCAAACTCCTGCCCTGCAGTCGTACGATTGATCCAGGTCAAATATCCTTCTCTGATAGAACATCTCAGTATTATAAATGTTCCCAGAGAGATAGCGGCGAGAGAAATAAAGAAAAAAAAGTCAAAAAGATATGGCCTAGATGAAAAGGATATCGGAACCTTCTATATCACTCCCTGTCCGGTAAAAATGATCTCCATTAAGCAACCCGCTGAAAAGAAAAAATCATTCCTGGACGGAGCCATATCTATCTCCGATATCTATGGTCCGCTGCTTTCCGCTATGGAAAATGTAGAGAAAAAAACTAGTTACCGGCAGGCGCTTAAGAGCATCTGTATTTTGGGGCTGGGTTGGGGCATGGCAGGAGGGGTATGCCGCACATTAAGGTTGAAAAATTCTCTTTCCGTTTCAGGCATAAACGAGATCCTGAAGGTTTTTGATGATATAGAACGAGGCAAACTCCGGCATATCGATTTTATCGGAGCCTATTCCTGCCTCCAGGGATGCGTGGGAGGATCCCTCACCGTAGAAAATCTTTATAATTCATACAATAAAATCTTAAAACTGATCGAAACCCTCGAATATGAGAAGATAAAAGCATGTCCAGATATCCGGGATATTCGTCGGCTGTACGCTGAAAATTATTTTTTCAAAACAGGAAAATTAGAGCCTCGGCCTATCAAACCCCTTGACACAGACCTGGCGGCTGCCATCCATAAACGAAAAGAAATGGAGATAATCTATGAAAATCTGCCTAAGATCGACTGCGGGGCCTGCGGATCTCCTACATGCCTAACATTTGCCGAAGATATCGTTAAGGGAGAAGCTTCCATTGACGACTGTCTTATTCTCCCCATAGAAAAGCGAATAGAAATAAAAAAAATGATACAGAACAAATCCAATTTGGAAGGCAACAAAGATAAATAAAAAAGATAAGGAATAAAAAAATGAAATTAAAGGAGATCACAGACAAACTCGGATTAAAAGTATTCAATCCAGAGACTCCCCTGGATGCAGAGGTTAATTCAGGCTATTCCAGTGACCTTCTGAGCGATGTTATGGCCAACAGCAAGAAAGGACAGGTTTGGATCACTCTCCAGATCCACCAAAACATAATAGCTGTTGCCAAATTAAAAGATCTGGCTGGAATCATCCTGGTTAATGACCGGAAACCCGAAGAAGCAACTCTGGAAAAGGCCAAAGAGGAAGGTATCCCACTCCTCTCCACCCCGGAAACAACTTTCACAATAGCGGGGAAATTATATCAACTGATAGGAGCAGATAAGTAAACCATGCTGAAATCCTTAAAAGCTGATCTTCATATTCATACCTGCCTTTCCCCCTGCGGAGATCTCAAGATGTCGCCCGCAAATATTGCAGAAAAAGCAAATTTACAAAATATCAATATCCTGGGCATCTGTGACCATAACTCAGCAGAAAACGTGCCTGCCGTAATGCAAGCAGCCAGCCGATATAAAATAACCGTACTTCCTGGATTAGAGGTTACATCACAGGAAGAAATACATATTCTCGCTTTATTCGACGAACTGCTTTTCGCATTAAAGCTGCAGGAGATGATCTATAATAATCTTCCTGGAGATAATGACGAAGATGCATTCGGCATCCAGGTTGTCGTAAACGAAGCAGGCGAAGTTTTGGATTTCAATAAACGACTCCTGATCGGTGCTTCCACTCTTTCGGTCAATGAAGTAGTTGAGCTCATTCACAGCCTGAATGGTCTGGCTATTGCTGCCCATATCGATAGAGAAAGCTTCAGCTTAATCAGCCAGTTGGGATTTATCCCTCCTGACCTTGATCTGGATGCGGTTGAGATCTCGTGGAGAATGGATACTCAGGAAGCTATGGAAAGATTTCATCCTGACGTCTCCATCACAAGGTCTTCTGATGCGCATTTTCCGGAAGAAATTGGAAGAGCGACCACTACATTTCTGATTGAACAGGCAACAACCAAGGAAATAAAAAAAGCTTTATTTGGACAAGAAGGAAGGAAACTTATCCATTAGGACTAACATGGAGGATTTATCTTTGCACATACTCGACATAGCGGAAAATTCGATCGCGGCTCAAGCCAAAAAAATAGAGATTACTATCCAAGAAGATCAAGCAGCAGATCTCCTGAAAGTTGAGTTCATAGATGATGGAGAAGGCATGGATAAAGAGACGTTGAAAAAAGCGTTAGATCCCTTTTTCACAACCAGAAAAACAAGGCGATTCGGTTTTGGCCTTTCCCTCCTGGAACAGGCAGCCAGTGCCGCCAACGGTAGTTTCTTCATCCAATCCGAACCCGGAAAAGGAACGCATACCACCGCTTCATTCCAAGCGGGGCATATCGACACTAAACCCTTAGGAGACATCTCGCAGACAATATCTACTTTGATTATGGGCCATCCGGAAATCCGATTCATATATACTCATCGTTTTAACCACGATGAATATCGGTTGGACACAGAAGAAATAAAAGAGCAACTCGAAGAAATCCCTATAAATTCACCGGATGTGATCAAAACTATTCGAAAAAACATCAAAGATAGCATAGATAAATTAAGGAGGAAAAAATGAACCCGGAAAAAATCACAGATATCTTGGAGAGATATAACAACGAAGAAAGTTCCCTCATCGCGATTCTTCAGGATATCCAAGAACAGTTTGGGTATTTACCCAGAGAATCGCTGCTCCAGATCTCACACGAAACAAATGTTCCGATAAGCCGGATCCTTAGTGTGGCTACATTTTTTAAGGCATTCAGCTTGATTCCCAAAGGAAAACATCCCATCCATGTATGTATGGGGACAGCCTGTCATGTAAGAGGAGCTCAGCTTATATTGGAAAAGCTGGAAAGGGAGCTTAATATCAAATCCGGCGAAACCACAAGCGACATGAATTTCAGTATTGATGAAGTCAGATGCGTGGGCTGCTGCGGCCTTGCTCCTGTTGTCATGGTTGGGGAAGAGGTTTACGGAAAGGTTACCCAAACCAAGGTTCCCGGAATTTTAAAAAAATACAAAGAGTGAAGGAGAAAATAAATGCCAAAACTCACACTTGACGATTTAGAAAAAATAAGAGAAGAGACGAAAAAAAAGACTGGCTTAAGGGAAGGAGGTGAATTTCGGGCAAAAATCAATGTACACATGGGAACTTGTGGAATCGCAGCTGGAGCCCGCACTATTATGAATGCATTTATGAAAGAGATCGAAAGCAGAGACTTATCCGACATCCTGATCACCAACTCAGGATGTGCAGGTTTATGCAGTCATGAACCCATGGCTACCATAGAAATAACCGGCCATGCTCCGGTTAAATATATCGATTTAACAGAAGAAAAAGTTAAGGAAATAATGGAAAAACATATTTTAGGCGGTAAGATCGTCGAAAAATATGCCCTCGGGATCGGCAGCGAGAAAACCGACTATTAAAATAGGAGCTTAAGATGAACAAAAAGACTACAGAAAAGACTTATAGAATGCATCTCATGGTTTGCGCCGGAACTGCTTGTGTCTCCAATAACTCCTTTGGAATCAAAGCTGCCTTAGAAAAAGAAATAAAAAAGAATGGATTAGAGAACGAGATCCTGATCGTGACGACCGGGTGTAATGGTTTCTGCGAGCGAGGCCCTCTTTTAGTCGTTCAGCCCGGTAATATTTTTTATCAACAGCTCAAAGAAAAAGATATTCCCTACCTGGTTGAAGAGCACTTTCTAAAAGGGAGACCGGTTGATAAATTGATGTACATTCCTCCTCAAGAAAAAACTCCGGTCCCGGTTCTCAGTGATATAGAATTCTTTAAAAAACAAGTTCTGATCGCTCTCCGGAATCGTGGATTGATCGATCCGGAAAAAATCGATGAATACATAGCCCGCGATGGATATAAGGCCATGGCCAAAGCCCTCACCACGATGACCCCAGATGAGATCATAAACGAAATTAAAAATTCAGGTTTGAGAGGGCGGGGCGGAGCGGGATTCCCCACCGGACTTAAATGGGAATTTGTTAAAAATGCATCCAGTTCTAACGGGAATATAAAATATTTGGTATGCAATGGCGACGAAGGAGACCCTGGGGCATTCATGGATAGAAGTATTTTAGAAGCTGATCCCCATACCGTTATCGAAGGCATGGTTATCGGAGCTAAGGCCATGGGAGCCAGTCAAGGTTATATTTATGTCCGGAATGAATACCCTCTGGCAGTCAAGCGAATAGGGATCGCGCTTGATGCGGCCCGGGACTATGGTCTTTTAGGCAATAATATTTTAAATACTGAATTTGACTTTGACATAAAAATCGTAAGGGGTGCAGGCGCTTTCGTATGCGGAGAAGAAACCGCTCTTCTGGCTTCAGTCGAAGGCAGACTGGGCGAACCCAGACCCCGGCCTCCCTATCCTGCAGAAAAAGGGCTTTGGGGGCAACCCACCTGTATTAACAATGTGGAAACATGGGCGAATATAACATCCATAATCAACCGCGGAAACAAGTGGTTTTCCAGTATCGGAACAGAAACGAGCAAGGGTACCAAAGTCTTTTCACTGGTAGGAAAGATCAACAATACCGGATTAGTAGAAGTTCCTATGGGAATCACTCTCAGGGAGATCATCTATGATATAGGAGGCGGTATTCCCGGAGGGAAAGACTTCAAGGCTGTCCAAACCGGCGGCCCTTCCGGAGGATGTATCCCCAAAGAAAAGATAGATCTTCCCATAGATTATGAAAGCTTGACCCAAGCCGGTTCTATGATGGGTTCAGGCGGAATGGTGGTCATGGACGAAGGAACATGTATGGTGGATGTTGCTAAATATTTTCTTTCCTTCACCCAGGACGAGTCATGTGGGAAATGTACACCCTGCCGTGAGGGAACAAAAGCTATGTATCAGATCTTAGACCGGATCACAAAGGGAGAAGGCACGGAAGAAGATCTTGTGCTGCTGGAACAACTGGCAAACAGTATTAAAGACACAGCCTTATGCGGTTTGGGAAAAACGGCTCCCAATCCGGTTCTTACAACATTGAAATATTTCCGAGATGAATATGAAGCCCATATAAGAGACAAAAAATGCCCTGCTCATGTGTGCCGGGATCTTTGCGTTTATACTATTGATCCAGAGATCTGCTTGAATGTCGGACACGGATGTGATCTGTGCCGCCGGAATTGTTCCTCAGACGCAATAGAGGGAGAAAAAAATCAGCCCCATAAGATCATTCAAGATAAATGTATAAAATGCGGCGTTTGCTATGATGTTTGTAAATTCGGCGCCGTGAAAGTCGATTAAGGAGACAAGGATAATGGTTAATTTAACAATAGACGGCAAAAAAATATCAGTCGAAGAAGGAACAACCATACTTCAAGCTGCAGCAAAGCTCGACATTAAAATCCCTACCCTTTGCTATCATCCCCTTCTTGAGCCCTATGCAGCCTGCAGGATCTGTGTTGTCGAGATCGACAGAGGACGCGGAGCCGAATTGGTCACATCCTGTAATACACAAGTCCAAAACAACATGGATGTAAAAACAAAATCTGAACGTACCCTGAATGCTCGAAAAATAAATTTAGAGATGCTTTTGGCCCGGGCTCCTGAGGCTGAACCGGTAAAAAAATTAGCCGAAGAATTAGGAGTCGAATCAACCAGATTTGAGATCAAGGACCCGACTGAAAAATGCATTCTCTGCGGACTTTGTGTCCGAACATGTGAAAAGGTAGTGGGAGCTAATGCCATCAGCTTTATCGACCGGGGAACAAACCGGGTTGTATCTCCCCCTTTTGGAGAACCCTCCGAAGCCTGTATAGGCTGCGGAGCCTGCGCATTTTTCTGCCCTACTGGAGCAATTAATATTGAAGATCTTCATGGCCGCAGGGTTATCCACGACGAACTTAATCTCGGACCTTCTACTGCAATCAGGGTTCCTATCCGCCAAGCTGTACCCATGGTTCCTTTTATCGATGAGGAGGCCTGCATCCATTTTAAGACCGGAGGATGCCAATTGTGTGAAAAAGCCTGCGAAAAGCAAGCCATTAATCATAAGGACGAAGACAAGGAGATCGAGGTCGAGGTAGGAACCATCATACTCGCATCAGGATTCAAATCTTTCGATGCCACAAGAATACCTGCCTACGGCTATGGTCGATTGGATAATGTCATTACAGCCCTGGAATTCGAAAGGATGGTCAATGCTTCCGGCCCGACCAATGGGAAGATTCTTCTGACCAATGGTGAAGAACCAAAGGCGGTCGGGATTATTCACTGCGTCGGTTCTAGAGATGAAAATTATAATCCATACTGTTCTCGGGTCTGCTGCATGTATGCTTTAAAATTTGCCCACCTCATTAAAGAAAAAACAAGTGCGGAAATTTATGACTTTTATATCGACATGCGCAGCTACGGAAAGGGATATGAAGAATTCTACCATCGCCTTCTGCATGAGGGAACAAAATTCATACGCGGCCGTGTGTCTGAAGTAACAAATATGGCAATAACTGAACAAGAAGAAGGCAGATTGATCATCCGGGTGGAAGATACTCTGTTGAATACCGTAAGAAGAATTCCGGTCGACATGGCAGTTCTGGCAACCGGCTTAGAACCAAGTTTAGACCAAGATAAAATTGCCAAGATATTCAATATCTCCTGCAGTCAAGATTCATTCTTCTTGGAAAGACACCCCAAACTGGCACCGGTATCGACTTTTTCAGATGGAATATTTCTGGCCGGAACCTGCCAAGGCCCCAAGGATATTCCCGATACCGTTGCTCAAGCTGGTGCAGCAGCCTCTGAAGCTCTAGCGCTTGCCGACAGAGGCACATACTTGCTGGAGCCTGTCACTGCCGAGATCGATGAAACTCTATGTTCCGGATGTCAGATATGCGTGGACCTATGTCCTTTTACTGCAATTAGCTACAATCCAGAAAAACACGTATCACAGATAAATGATGCCCTATGTAAAGGCTGCGGAACTTGCGTTTCCTCCTGTCCCAGTGGAGCCTCTCAACAAAAGCATTTCCGCGACATCCAAATACTTGCAGAAATTCAAGGAATTTTCACAGAATAAAATTATTTATTGTTCAATAGTCGATTTGGTTAGAATGCCCTGTCTTCATGCACAAAATTAAATCTGAATTTACTATTGAAAAATTTTATACAATAAAAAGCCTGCCGTTAAAAAAGCAGGCTTTTCAGGCTTTTATTCTAAAGGAGTGTGCTTGAAGTCATTAAAACAATTAAGTATAATTTGCCTGAAAACTATTTTAGAGTCATCCGAGCAGGAATGAAACTACCACATCTGTCTTTACGTACGAAAATTATACTCATCTTTTTGATCATCATAATCTTCGGAGGGCTTATTTCTCTTATGTTCGGATCCCGGTTGATCAAAAATACTTTGATCAGCCAGGCACAAGTTAAAGTTAAGCACGATCTGGACGCAGCCTGGATGGTTTTCAATGAAAAGTTGAGCGACCTTAAAGAGATCGTCAAACTAACCGCAGCCAGAGAAAGCCTGCATTCATTTATCAAAGACAACCAGCTGGAAGCAATTACCGATTGTCTCGATAAGATCAGAAAAGAATACGATCTTGATATTTTAAGTCTGACCGATGAAGAAGGCAGAGTTATTCTCCGAGCTCAAAATCCAGAACACATGGGAGATGATCTATCCGATGATGAGATAATAAGCAAAGCTTTAGAGGGAGGAGTATTCGTTAGCCCGCAGCTCCTTTCAGAAGAGATGATGCTTCAAGAGGATGAAAAACTGGCTGAACAGGCATACATCCCATTGATCCAAACCCCAAAGGCTTCCGACAGAGTTGAGAACCCCGAAACCAGAGGAATGGTTTTGAAAGCAGCGGTATCTGTTATTGATAAAAATGAAACCCTTTTAGGGGTCCTTTATGCCGGCTGTCTTCTTAACCGGGATTATGAAGTAGTCGACCGGGTTAAAGAGTTGGTTTATAAAGATGAAAAGTACAGGGGCCGTGAAAAAGGAACTGTCACTATATTCCTAATGGATACCCGCATCTCTACCAACGTAAGAAATAAGGATGGGACAAGGGCTATCGGTACCAGGGTTTCAGAAGAAGTAAACACTGCTGTCCTGGTTCACGGTAAAGAATGGATAGGGAGAGCCTTTGTAGTCAATGACTGGTATCTGACTGCATACGAACCCATAAAAAATATAAATGATCAAATTATCGGCATGCTCTATGTAGGCATGCTGGAAAAACCATATTTAGACACAACCAGCCGAGTCATGATAACATTTACTTTTATTGCTTTTCTCTGCGTGGTTCTGCTCCTGATCATATTGTATTTTTCGACCAATCGCGTGATCGAGCCTCTTCATAAAATGGTAGTTGCCACTGAAAAAATCGCAAAAGGCGATCTTAATCATAAAGTTAAAGTAACGTCTCGAGATGAAATAGGTATGCTGGCAAATTCTTTTAACCGGATGACTACAGACCTTCAAGCTGCCAATGAAAAACTTATCGAATGGGGACGAACACTGGAGAAAAAAGTAGAAGAAAGAACAAAAGAATTAATCAATATGCAGGCGCACCTGATCCAATCCGAAAAGCTGGCTTCTTTAGGTAAATTGGCAGCAGGAATAGCTCATGAGATCAATAATCCTTTGGGAGGCGTATTGATATACAGCCATCTTATTCTCGAAGACACCCCTAAAAATAGTCCCCATTATGAAAATTTAAAAAAAATCGTAAAGGAAACTTCCCGCTGCAAGGATATAGTAAAAGGCCTGCTTGAATTCGCCCGACCCAAAGAACCGGAAATGTCTCTTATCGATATCAATGATCTGGTAAATAAATCGCTTTATATCATTGAAGGACAAGCCCTATTCCAAAACATCAAAATCGTAAGACGATTCTCCGATAAACTTCCTAAAACAGTAGCGGACAGCTCCCAGCTTCAACAGGTTTTCATGAACATCATCCTGAATGCCGCAGAAGCAATGGGAGAAACCGGAACACTTACTCTCACAACTTCTTTAAATGGAAAAGGGAAATATATTAAGATCGATTTTACTGACACTGGTCACGGAATACTGGAAAAGGACATGAAACAGATTTTCGAACCTTTCTTTACCACCAAGGAAGTGGGAAAAGGAACAGGATTGGGCCTGGCTATCAGCTACAGCATCATACAAAAACATGATGGAACAATCGATGTGCAGAGCAAACCAGGAGAAGGATCAACTTTTACTGTAAAACTGCCAATAAAAAAAGAAATTCAAAATGACTGATTCTGTAAAAAATATTCTAATTATCGATGATGAAAAAGCCATCCAGGATTCCTGCAAACAATTACTCAACAGGGAAGGATACGGAGTCTTTATCGCAGGCGATGCAATGGAAGGCCTCGAGATTTTCCGGAAAAAAATGATACATACCATCCTATTAGACCTTAAACTGCCCGGAAAAAACGGGATGGAACTCCTTCCGATCTTAAAGCAAGAGAAGCCTGAAATCCCTGTGATTATTATCACCGGCTTCGCTACCATAGAATCTGCAGTTGAAGCTATAAAACTTGGAGCTTTCGATTATTTGAGCAAACCCTTTAGTCCGGCTGAGCTTAGAGTGATCGTTAACAAAGCCCTGAAAAGCCGGGAACTATACACACAGGCATTACACCTTCAAAAAGGAAAAGATGATTCCGGCTTCGATATGGTCATTGGTAAAAGCAAAGCCATGGAAAAGGTAGTGGACATAGTCAGGCGTGTCAGCACCTCTGAAAGCACCGTATTGATCACAGGTGAAAGCGGGACCGGCAAGGAGCTTTTAGCCAGGGAAATCCACAAACACAGCCTAAGGAAAAACGCGCCTTTTGTGGTGGTTGATTGCGGTGCTTTGGTAGAGACCCTGTTTGAAAGTGAATTATTCGGCCACGTAAAAGGGTCCTTCACTGGAGCACACGTAACCAAGCACGGACGATTTGAAGTAGCCAATGGAGGCACCATTTTTTTAGATGAGATCAGTAACATCAGTCTTAATATCCAGGCAAAACTTCTCCGGGCAATTCAAGAAAAAGAAATCACCAGAATTGGCAGTACCCGGCCTACAAAAGTGGATGTCCGTATTATTGCTGCCACCAACGAAAATCTCGCTGAAAGTGTAAAGACTGGGAAATTCAGGGAAGATCTTTTCTACCGTTTAAGTGTGGTGCCTGTTCATCTCCCTCCCCTTAGGGAACGTAAAGAGGATATACCTCTCCTGATCGATCATTTTCTTAAAAAGAAAGATATAGGAAAAACAAAAGGGATAAAAAAAATTTCCAGGCAAGTAAAAAACGCACTAATTGAATACAATTGGCCAGGAAACATCCGGGAGCTTGAAAACACCATTGAAAGGGCAGTGGTATTATCCAAAAAAAATGAGATCGAGATCGAGGATTTGATATATCACGGGATCGGATCCCCCCTTTCGTTTATGCAATCCCAAGACGGCAAATTCAAAACAATGGAGGAAATGGAAAAAGAATACATAAACATGGTCCTCCAAGCCCTACATGGAAATAAAAGCCATACCGCCAAGGTCCTCGGAATAGATCGAAAGACTCTCCTTTCAAAAATAAAAAAATATAATCTCGAATAACTACCTCAGCAATTTTTATGAATAATTCCTGATAACTATGTCAAAATTGAACACTAAGTGGGGAATAATTCTGCGGTGGCAACTTCACTTTTTCATCTTCATTTTTCTTCTCCGATGCAGACCTTTTATCTTATTTTTTTTCAATTATTTATATAATTATAAACGTCAGTTTGTTTCGATGAAAATTCGGCATGAATTTTGCATGTCTAAATATGATTCATTTATATGATCAAGAATCCGTATGGAAACTAAAGGAAGTTCAGTATGAAAATTGTAAAATTTAAAAAAGAAAATCTGTTTCCCTTCCTGGAGGCCATCTCAGATGATTCTGAACTCTGGGCTCCTGTGAGGAAAGGAGAAAGACACGTTTTCAAGGCAATTGATGATTTCTCATTGATCGACTTGAATTACACTCGGACTATTTTGCCTCCGAGGAATATTATCCTTCCTCCAAAAATTAACATGTTTCAAGCATCGAAAACAAAGTTCGAAGAAGATTTTTCTCATGTTTCCAAAAAGATCATCTTCGGAATTCACCCTTGTGACATCCACGGTCTCTTGATCATGGATAAATTCTACAACTTTGCGATCGAAGATCCCTATTATTTACGATCAAGAGAAAATGTTTTGATCCTAGGGCACTCCTGCTGGCCTGATGACAAATGCCTTTGCAAATCTACCAATACTCATATTGTCGAAGAAGGCTACGATCTTTTCTTTAGTGAGCTAGATGACATCTATATGGTATGGATCGGATCCAGCAAGGGAGACGACCTGATCCGGAAAAAACCAGAACTCTTTGACGAAAACATCAGCGAAGAAGATATTAAAGCTTATATAAAATGGAGAGATCAAAGAGATGAGGCTTTTCAAACCCATATTGACTTCATTGACATGCCTGATCTTATGGAGCTTAGGTATAATGCGCCTTTTTGGGAAAAGTTAGGAAACGCCTGTTTAGCTTGCGGCTCCTGCACCAATGTTTGCCCCACCTGCAACTGCTATAATGTGATCGACAGCCCTGTTTTAGGAAAAAATTATTCGAACATCAATAGGTGCTGGGATGCCTGTACCATCGAAAATTACTCTGCGGTTGCAGGAGGAGAAAATTTTAGAGAAAAACGTTCCGACCGCTTAAAACTATGGTACACCCATAAACTCCAGGCTTACATATCCAAATACGGCAAACCGGCATGCGTAGGGTGCGGGCGTTGTTTGGTGACCTGTCCAGTTGATATTAATGTCAAAACTGTTTCTGATGCGCTGGAAGGAAAAGAACCCGACGCATTCTGGAACAGATTGAGTGAAGAGGTGACAAAATGATCGGAGAAAACAAAAGCTTGACACAAACGAATCCGTTCCGGCCTGAAGCTGCCAGGATCGTTCGAACTTACTATTTAACAGATGATGTAAAATTTTTTCAGGTTCGAATAGCAGACATGGAAAAAGCGCTTGCGTTTAGATACGACGTCGGTCAATTCGTGATGATATCCGTTTTAGGAGCGGGAGAAGCACCCTTTTCTATTTCATCCTCTCCTTCACGTCCCGGACTGCTGGAATTTTGCATCAGGAGAGTCGGGACAGTCACAAAGGCCTTGTTTGAACTTAAAGAAAATGATCTGATCGGAATAAGGGGACCTTTTGGGCATGGTTTTCCAGTCAATGAAATGAAAGGCAGGGACATCTTGATCGTGATGGGAGGATTGGGGGCCGCACCTCTTCGTTCCGTCCTGCTCTATTGTTTGGACAACCGGGATCAGTTCGGCAGGGTTATCCTCCTCCACGGAGCAAAACGTCCCGGAGAAATGATCTTCCGTGATGAATTCTTCGCACTTAAACAAAGGGAAGACCTGGAATGTTATCTCACTGTGGACGCAGATGATACTGGTGAATGGACAGAAAATATTGGAGTCGTCACTAAACTTTTTAGCCGCTGCGGACAAATTGAACCAGAAAACACCTATGGATTGGTATGCGGCCCTCCGGTAATGTACAAATTCGTTCTCAAAGAACTTATTGATCTGAATATCCCCAAAGATCAGATCCTCATGACTCTGGAAAGAAGAATGAAATGCGGCGTCGGAAAATGCGGCCACTGCGCGATCGATTATATCTATACTTGCATAGACGGCCCTGTTTTTACTTATTGGGATGTTATACACATGCGAGAACTCATATAAGGGGAAAAGGATGAAAAAGGATAAATTAAAAATTGGAATTTATGAACTCACAGGTTGTGCGGGTGACGCACTATTGATCCTTGATTGTGAAAAGGAATTGATCGATATCTTCAATGCTGTAGATATACAGTCATTTTTAATGGCAAACAGCGCCAATATCGACGAAGAACTGGATGTTGCACTGGTGGAAGGATCGGTCACCACCGAACGCGAGATCGAAGAAGTTAAAGACATTAGGAAGAGGGCAAAGGTGGTGGTCGCAATAGGTCTCTGCGCCACGGCAGGCGGAATTCAGGCAAGATTTACAGACCCTGAAGAGTGGGAAAGGAATCTAAAGGAAGTCTATGGCGATGTAAAGATGACTCATACCAAAGCCGTTCAGTCTAAGCCTATCGATGCCTATATTGATGTCGACTTTTATCTCCCGGGCTGCCCGATCAGTAAAGAGCAGTTCCTGCACTTATTCAATCGAATAGTGAATGGAGCTCCTCCTGAAGAATATCCTCAGCCCGTTTGTGTTACCTGTAAATTCAACGAAAACGATTGCCTGTTAAACCAGGGTAAACTCTGTCTTGGCCCCTTGACTGCGGATGGATGCGGATCGATCTGCCCCAATTATAACCTTCCCTGTGTCGGCTGTTGGGGCCCCCTAAAGGAGGCAAACAGGAGATCAGAATACTATTTACTGCAGGAAAAGGGATTCGATATCGAAGAGATAAAAAAGAAAATGGCCAACTACTCAGGCACAAAACTCGCTGATTTCTTTAGTCAGATCAAAAAGGAGAAACGATGAAAAAGATAAGTGTCGACCATTTAGCTCGGGTTGAGGGAAACGGCGGAATATCCGCGACCATCGATGGAAAATCAGTTACTGATATAAAATTCTCAATATATGAGGGGCCGCGTTTGATAGAGCGACTGGCGGTAGGCAGAACACCCGAAGAAGACGTCAGCCTTACTCCTCGAATATGCGCCATCTGTACTCTTTCCCATAAGAATGCGGTCCTCCGGGCCATGGAGAATGCGCTGGATGTCAAAGTCCCCCACAAGGTCTATTTACTGCGTGAACTTATGCATATGGGAGAAATGATCGAAAGCCATTCTCTTCATGTTTACTATTTGGCTCTTCCGGATTATGTTGGATTTCCGAATGCCATTGCCATGGCAGCAAAATTTGAACTTGAAGTCAAGATCGCTCTTGAGATGAAGCATTATGGAAATCATATCATGAAAGTATTGAGCGGACGATATATTCACGGAGAAAATCCCGTGATCGGTGGATTCGGAGCCTACCCTTCGATCGAAGAGCTGAAGTTTATCAAGGGCAGAGCCATACAGTTTATGCCATTTGTCCATAAAACTGTAAATCTATTCTGCGAATTAGATTATCCTGACTGCCCGGAAGATGAAACTCTCTATGCCTGCTGTGAACCCGGAAATAACCAATATGGCTTCTGGGGTGATGAAATTATTCTGTCCACAGGGAAAAAATTCCATCGGGATGATTACAAATCATTAACCAATGAATTCATTGTCCCTCATTCTTATGCAAAACGCAGCCGATATGAAGGGAAACCATATTCTGTAGGGGCTCTGGCCAGAGTCAATTGCCTGGGAGAAAGATTGACTGATGAAGCGGGTAAGATGTACCAAAAATATTTCAATAACCGCTGGAAAACAAATCCTCTTTTTCACAACGCTGCCCAAGCTCTCGAAATATTATATTGTTTTGAAAGGATTCCTGTATTGGTAGATGAGATCTTAAAGATCTCTGAGAATCCTCCCCTGGTCGAATATAAAGTCAAAAACGGAAAAGGCACGGGATCGGTTGAGGCTCCCAGAGGACTGCTCATCCACCATTATGAGATCAAAGACGGACTTGTGGAGCACTCAGACATAATTACTCCCACCGCACAAAATGCAGAGGACATCGAACGCTACTGTTTTATTGCTGCTCAGAAACTATTAGACGAGGGTAAAGAAGAACAGATCCGGGACCGGATGGAAATAGTCGTTCGGGC
Organism: uncultured Eubacteriales bacterium; assembly: GCA_964557845.1. Taxonomy (GTDB): domain Bacteria; phylum Acidobacteriota; class Aminicenantia; order Aminicenantales; family Aminicenantaceae; genus CAZLBV01. The sequence continues at coordinate 24,131 of CAZLBV010000007.1, forward strand.
CTTCGATCCATGCATCAGCTGTTCAGCTCACCTGGCTGAGGTCAACCACGCCCCTAAGGATGATTGGAAAACGAGATTACATCAAATCCGTAAAATTGAAGATCCGATCTATATAGGAATAGGTAACACCGGTCTGAACGACGACGGAACCGGTATTAACCTGGCTACAAGGCTTAAAAACGCAGGAATTCCTGATGTTTATCTAGAAAAAGAGATTGAAGAAGATGACAAGATCTTAGAGGGCAGTAGCGGAAGGCCCGTCATATTTCTTGATGCTTTGGATCATAAAGAAGATCCAGGGAAAATTACCCTGCTTCCCCTCAGCCTCATTCTAAACAATGCAGCTCTAAGCCATAGAATAATGCCTCTGATCTCGGAAATAATGAGCTATTCCCAAATAAAACATGGCTATATTTTGGGAATCCAGCCGGAATCGATTGAAGCCGGCGAGAAAATCAGCTCCTCTGTACATACAGCCATAGAAGAGATCTTAAGCTATTTAAACAATTAAAAGGGAGATAGAAAGCTCAATATTGATTAATCCAAAGAACATGAAATACAGAAATCGTCCAGCAGGTCATATTCTTAGGTTGATATATAAATATCCATCTAACCCGCCTTTTTCTTCCTGCATCAATAAAACTTTTTTACTGCTGGACGATTTCTTCTATTAAAATCATAAAGGAATATTTCTACTCCAGGTGAGGAATTATTCCCCATATATATGAACCATAAAAGAGGCAAAATTATTTCCATGTATCCTAAGCTGTTAACTTTATTAATTTCAACTAGTTAAATTTCTTTTTGTCCAACGGCTTATCATTTCGTTTTGGCACATTAATTGCTTATAACTACTATTGAGGTTTTTATAACTAATGCGAAAAGAAAAACCAATTTTGATCATTGATCCAGACGATAAAGAAAGAAACGCATTGGTGGAATATTTAAAAGAACAGAAATATCAGGTTGATTCAGGAAAAGGCCTGACAGATGCAGTAAAAAAAGTTGCCGGCGGCAACTTCAGATGTCTGATACTGGATGTGGATCTTCCAGAGTTAAAAGGATATGAAGCTGTCTCTATTATAAAAAATATCGATCCAAATATAAAAATAATAATGACTACAAAAAAAAATTCAAAAAATCTCGAATCAAAGGTGCGGGAACAGGACATCTACTATTATTTTATAAAATCATTCGGTAACGATGAATTACAACTGGCTATTAATAATGCCTTTAAATAATAAAGGAGAAACTAAATGGAAAAAGAAAAAACAAAAATCTTAGTCATTGATGATGATGCGGATTACATCGAAGCGGTGAGCGCTATTCTTCAATCAGCTCACTATCAAGTAATCACGGCCTCAAATCCCGAAGAAGGAAAAAAGAAAATTCTGAAGGAAAAACCTGATCTTATTCTTCTGGATATAATGATGGACAGCCTCTTCGATGGATTTTCATTATGTCATGCAGTCAAAACTTCCAAAGAATTCAAAGAAGTCAAAGATACACCCATCATTCACGTGTCTGCGGTTAAAGAGGTTACCGGCTCAAGGTTTCAGTTCAAAGGAGATGATCAGGGGCTCTCGGGGCCTGATGACTACATTGACAAACCGGTTAAACCCGACGATCTATTATCAAGGATTGAAAGGCTTCTAAAGAAATGACAGAAGAGGTCTATAACCCTTATATACCAGGTGTTTTAAACAAAAAGGAACGTGAGTTAAAAGAATCACTCCTCCAACAGATCAAAAATATACCCGGTGGTGAAAGTATAAAAAAGTGTATCCAGTGCGGCACTTGTACCGGATCCTGTCCGGTCAGCTATACCATGGATATCACACCTCGGGAGCTGATCGCACTTCTCCGGGCCGGAGAGATAGAAACTATTCTTTCGAGTCGTACAATCTGGATCTGTGCATCCTGTTATGCCTGCACTGTAAGATGCCCCCAGGGTGTGCAGTTAACAGACATAATGTATGCCTTGAAACGATTGGCTATGGATAATAAGATCTTTCCCCGGCGTTTTCCGGTCCATTCTCTTTCAAAATCTTTTGTAGGTTATGCCAACCGATTCGGAAGAAGTTATGAACCCGGTCTGATCGTATCCTATTCCCTGAGAACTAATCCCTTTAAATTATTTGGCATGATTCCCATGTTTTTACGATTGCTTAAGAAGGGCCGAATCGGGATATTTCCAAAAAGCATAAAAAGCAGAAAAAATTTCTCGAAGATATTAAAGGAAGCAGAAATTATGGAAATGATCGTTCCTATGCAGGAATCGTAACCATACGCTCTATTAACAACACCTGATTTTTTCCCCGAAAGTGGAGGCTAAAATGGAATATTCTTATTATCCCGGCTGCAGCCTTGAAGCTTCAGCTGTAAATTATGATAAATCTGTTCGTTTTGTATTCAATAAATTAGGACATGAATTGATCGAAATAGAGGACTGGAACTGCTGTGGGGCAACCTACTACATGGCGACCAAGGAAACAACTTCCCTGGTAATTTCTGCCCGGAATCTTGCCCTTGCAGAGAAAACGGGGAAAGATATAGTGGCCCCCTGTAGTTCTTGTTATACCATCTTATATAAAACAAATCATATTCTAAAAAACAATCCCATCCTGCATGCTAAGGTCAACCAATCCTTAAAAAAGGATAAGCTCTCCTACAATCTTTCCCTCAACGTAAGACATCCCCTTGAAGTACTAGTCAATGATATGGGAATAGATAATATAGCCTCTAAAGCCAACAATATTTTAGAGGGACTTAAGATCGCCCATTACTACGGATGTCAGATTGTTCGCCCGGATCGAGGATTGGATGATAAAGAAAATCCTCAAATGATGGATAATCTATTTGCTGCCCTGGGAGCAGAAAGTGTCTATTTCCCGGCTAAAGTCCGCTGCTGCGGGGGCATGTTGATGACGACACACACCGATGTCGGACTAGAGCTCTGTAAAGATATTTTGGAATGTGCCCAAGATAACAAAGCTGATATTGTTATCACTACCTGCCCTCTGTGTCAGATCAATCTTGAAGCCTACCAAAACAAAATAAACAAAGCTTTTAAAACAAGTTTCAAGATCCCCATACAGTTTTTTACCCAGCCTTTGGGACTCGCTTTGGGTGGAACAGAAAAAGAAGTAGGACTGGAAAAAAATCTCATCCCTTTTCAATTCAAAGCAAATAGAATGGAGGAAGTTAGATGAGCGAGAACAATAAGAACGTTAAAATCGGAGTTTATGTCTGTCAATGCGGAACGAACATTGCCGGCACAGTGGATGTAGTCAATGTAAAAGACGAAGTCGCTCATGACCCCAATGTCACTGTTTCAAGAGAATATAAATTCATGTGCTCGGAACCGGGTCAAGATCTAATCATTAACGATATAAAGGAAAAGGGTCTAAACCGGGTTGTGGTGGCTTCATGTTCCCCTTTAATGCATGAACCAACCTTCAGAAAGGCTTGTGAAAAAGCCGGCCTCAATCGTTATCTCTTCCAAATGGTCAATATAAGAGAACAGTGCTCGTGGATCCATAAAGATAAAATGCTTGCCACCAAAAAAGCAGTCGATCTGATCAGAGCCGCAATCCGGCGGGTCACCTACCAAGATTCCTTGGAAACGGTCAAAGTCAAAGTAAATCCAAATACCCTCATCGTAGGAGGAGGTATCGCTGGCATCCAGGCAGCCTTGGAAATAGCAGAGTCTGGAAACAAAGTATATCTGGTTGAAAAGGATTCGACCATCGGGGGGAAAATGGCGAAATTCGATAAGACTTTTCCAACCCTGGATTGTTCCGCTTGTATTTTAACCCCCAAAATGGTCTCAGTAGCTCAACATAAAAACATTGAACTGTTTTCCTATAGTGAAGTAGAAGAAGTTTCAGGCTCAATGGGAAAATTCAAGGTTAAGATCAGAAATAAAGCCAGGTATGTGGAAGACTCCTGCACTTCCTGCGGTGAATGTTCCAAAG
>CAZLBV010000008.1:0-3575 GCA_964557845.1 uncultured Eubacteriales bacterium
CTCTACCCATTTGAGATAACTTCCGTACTGATCATCGCCGCCATGGTGGGAGCCATTGTGCTGGCTAAAAAAAAGGAAATAGATAAAGAATGATCCCGATAAGTTATTATTTAGTGCTGAGTGCCATGCTGTTTGTCTTAGGGGCTGTAGCTTTTTTTATAAAAAAAGACTTGGTCACTCAGTTTTTGGCGATCGAAGTCATGCTGAGCGCCGGCAATCTGGCATTTATAGCCTTTGCCAAATCCATGGGAACGATCGATGGTCAGATCATTGTTTTCTTTATCATTACAGTAGCTGCAGCCGAAGCTGCCATTGGCCTGGCGATCATACTTTTGGTTTACAGAAAGAAAAAATCCATCCGGTCTGAAGACATGAACATAATGAAAGGTTAAAATGACAGATATTTTTTGGCTGATACCATTTATTCCCGGCTTAAGCACTCTAATACTGGCTGTTTTCGGAAATAAGCTTCCCAAGAAATATATCTCTTTTCAGGCCTGTACCGCCGTATTTGCCTCCTTTATTATATCGGTCATCTCCTTCATTGGCTTACGGCAGACTCCCCATGAAGCCTATCCCATAGTAAAAAAATTGTTTTCCTGGATCCATGTCGGAAACTTCCAGGCTGATCTGGCACTTCAGTTTGACCCGTTGACTGCAGTCATGACTTTAGTTGTGACCCTGGTAGGATTCCTGATCCATGTTTATTCCATCGGATATATGTCTGAAGATAAAAGTTATGCCCGTTTCTTCACTGAGATGAACCTGTTTACCTTCTCCATGCTCATCTTAGTTATGGCTTCCAATTTAGTCTTAATGTTCGTAGGATGGGAAGGAGTGGGGCTTTGTTCTTATCTTCTGATCGGATTCTGGTATGAAAAACATTCCGCAGCCAACGCTGGAAACAAGGCCTTTATCGTTAACCGGATCGGAGATGCCGGTTTTCTCCTTGGATTATTATTTATCATTATAAATATAGGAAGCACAGAATTTACTGCTGTCAGTGAAGCTGTAGGAAACGGAGCCCTCTCCCAAGGCATGATCACTCTGATCGCTATCCTGTTGTTCGTTGGAGCCACCGGAAAATCTGCCCAGATTCCCTTATATGTCTGGCTTCCCGATGCCATGGAAGGCCCCACTCCGGTCAGCGCACTCATTCATGCCGCCACCATGGTTACTGCTGGAGTGTACATGGTTGCCCGTATGAATGTGTTTTACAGCCTTTCCCATACGGCAGCCAATCTAGTGGCCTTGATCGGGGCCATTACAGCCATATTTGCCGCCACCATGGCGCTTACTCAGAATGACATCAAACGCGTACTGGCTTACTCTACCATCTCACAGATCGGGTATATGTTCATCGGCTGCGGCGTCGGGGCTTATGCCGCCGGAATGTTCCATCTGTACACGCATGCTTTCTTCAAGAGCCTTCTGTTTCTTGCAGCCGGCAGTGTAATGCATGCCCTCTCAGGCGAATTGAATATGCAGAAAATGGGAGGATTGAGAAAATACCTTCCTCAGACCTATCTCACCTTTTTGATCGGAGCCATCGCCATATCTGGAGTGCCTTTCCTCTCCGGATTCTTCTCCAAGGATGCTATCCTTACCAGTGCGTTTGCCAACGGCCAATATCTGGTTTGGGCATTGGGACTGAGCGGAGCCATTTTAACAGCTTTCTACATGTTCCGTTTGATTTTTCTGACATTTCACGGAAAGGAGAGATTAGAGCCTGATGTTAAAAAGCATGTTCATGAATCACCCAAGATCATGACCGTCCCGTTAATGATCCTGGCGTTCTTTTCGATCATTGCCGGATATACCGGACTTCCCGTAGTCTTCGGCAAAAATCTTAACTGGTTCAGCCGGTTCCTGGAGCCTGCCATTTACCCGGCCCATGGAGAACCACATCTCGGTCTAGGGACAGAATGGCTCCTGATATTAGTATCGGTAGTCGTGGCTCTCTTTGGAATCTTCATGGCGTATATTTTCTATATCCGGAAACCAAGTATTCCCCATTCACTGGTTGCTCGGTTTCCCTGGATCTACAAACTTCTCTACAACAAATACTATGTAGACGAAATTTACAACTCAGCAGTGATCAATCCCATGATCAAAGGATCTGATGCCCTTTACCGGCACTTTGATCTTAAGGTTATAGATGGAGCCGTAAATGGTTCTGCTAAATCAACCGGATTCTTGGGAAGGATCTTAAGTACTTTTCAATCAGGTTTGATCAAAGACTATGCCCTGATTTTCCTTCTGGGCGCGATTATACTTATAGGATATTTAGTGTTCTAAAATGAACTGGCCAATACTGAGCATTATAACTTTTCTTCCCCTGGCAGGTGCCCTTCTGCTTATTTTTATTGATAAAGATAAATTTAAATTACTGCGTTTAATCGCCTTTGCTTTCGCGGTTGTCAATTTTATCATTTCTTTGAATTTATATTTCAGTTTTAACGCTCAAACACCTGACCCTCAATTTGTAGAGGAAGGAGCCTGGATCGGTTACGGGATCAAGTATCATATCGGGATAGACGGAATCAGCCTGTTCCTGGTGCTGCTTACGACATTTCTTATGCCAATCGCGATCCTCTCCTCCTGGAAATATATTCAGAATCGTATAAAAGAATATTTCATTTTTATGCTTATATTAGAAACTGGGATTATTGGAGTATTTGTATCCCTCAATCTCTTCCTTTTTTATGTATTCTGGGAAGCCATGCTTATTCCCATGTATTTTTTAATTGGAATCTGGGGAGGAAAACGGAAAATATATGCCACCATCAAGTTCGTTCTCTTCACCATGTTCGGCAGCTTGCTGATGTTGGTTGCGATATTTTTTATGTATTCCATTTATTACAAAGCTGCCGGAGTATATTCACTAAATATATTTGATATGTATAAACTTATTCTGAATCCAGGCATTCAGATGTGGCTGTTTCTGGCTTTTGCACTTGCCTTTGCCATTAAAGTCCCTATGTTCCCCTTTCATACCTGGCTTCCCGATGCCCATGTGGAAGCTCCTACAGCCGGATCAGTTATTCTTGCAGCTGTTCTCTTAAAGATGGGGGCTTATGGTTTCCTTCGCTTCGCCATCCCTCTCTTCCCGGATGCACTTAGGACATGTCTTCCTTATCTGGCTGTACTCAGCCTGATCGGAATCATATACGGCGGACTAATGGCTCTCATTCAGAAGGACATAAAATCTCTGGTCGCTTATTCCAGTGTAAGCCACATGGGTTTGATCATGCTGGCTGTGTTTGCACTTAATTTCGAAGGGATCCAGGGTGCTATCTATCAAATGCTCAACCATGGATTAAGCACAGGAGCTCTGTTTCTTTGTGTGGGGATCCTATATGAGCGGGCCCATACCCGTTTGATCAAGGATTTTGGAGGGGTCAGCAAAAAAATGCCTGTTTTTGCCGCCTTATTCTTGATCTGCCTACTCTCTTCGGTTGGACTCCCTGGCCTGAATGGATTCGTAGGGGAAATTCTCTGCCTGTTCGGGATTTTCAAAGCCAACAGCCTATTAGCCATTTTAGCTGTATCCACCGTAATTCTTGCCGCTGCCT
>CAZLBV010000009.1:0-3267 GCA_964557845.1 uncultured Eubacteriales bacterium
ATGGCCAAGAGCACCGGCCTCGAGATCGGAGACTACGTCGCGATCCGATGGCGGGATGCCAACGGTACTTTTGATGCCAGAGATGCCAGGATCGTGCATATCATGACGACTACAGTCCAGACTATTGACAGTAATCAGATCTGGGTTCCGCTTCAAACCTTGCAGAAACTGACAGATATGCCGGGAGAAGCCACATTAGCCGTTCTTGCCAAAGATGAGGAAGCAGGAAAAAGCCTATCCGGGTGGGATTTTAAAGGCCAAGATTTTCTCTTATCCGATATAAAGTATATGGTTCAGTCTAAATCGATCGGTGCGACGATCTTTTATTTTATTCTTCTGCTGCTGGCCATGCTGGCAATTTTTGATACTCAGATCCTCTCGATCTTCAGGCGCCGTAAGGAGATCGGCACATTGATCGCCCTGGGAATGACCCGCTCCCAGGTTATCAGGCTTTTTACATTGGAAGGTGCCCTCCATGGGGTTCTGGCGGTATTAGTAGGGGCGGTCTATGGCGCTCCGATCCTTATCTATTTCGCCACCAAAGGATGGGCTATCGGCCAATCCTTTGACAGCTATGGTTTCGCTCTCGGAGAAAAACTGCTCCCTACCTACACGGCCGGCTTAGTACTGGGAACCGCTCTGATCGTTTTGATCGTGACTACGATTGTCAGTTATTTGCCCACCAGAAAGATCGGGAAACTGAAACCGACCGAAGCTTTGAGGAGCCTGACATGATCAAATTCTTAGCCAAAGGTTTACTGCGGGACAGATCACGCAGCTTATTTCCTGTGCTGATAACGACCTCCGGTGTCATGCTGACTGTTGTTGTTTTCAGTTGGATCAATGGATTTATGAGCGACAGCATTAGTGTCACCGCCAGATTTGATACCGGTCATGTGCGTATCATGTCAAGAGCCTATGCTCAGGAATCCGACCAGATCCCCAATGATCTTGCCTTGCTGGGAGTTGATAGTCTTATAGACTCCTTAGAGAGCGAATATCCCAACATGATCTGGACACCCCGCATCCATTTCGGCGGTCTGCTGGATATTCCGGATGATGAGGGGGAGACCAGGGCCCAGGGACCGTTTGTCGGCTTTGGTGTGGATCTTCTCTCTAAGGGCAATCCAGAGCTAGGCATCTTAAACCTGGAGAAAGGGATCGTGACAGGAAAACTGCCAAGCAAACCGGGTGAGGTTCTGCTCAGTGATGAATTTGCCCGAAAGTTGGGGGTTCGGATCGGGGATACGGCCACCATTATCAGCTCCACGATGTATGGTGGAATGGCTCTGGCCAATTTTACCGTGGCGGGAACAGTGAGATTTGGAATTAGCGCGATCGACAGATCAGCCATGATCGCAGATATCGAAGATATCAGGCAATCCTTGAATATGGAGAATGGAGCCGGAGAAATTTTAGGATTTTTCCCGGATTTTTACTATGCCCACCCTAAGGCTGAAGCGTTGGTTGAAGGTTTTAACAGTCGATATATGGAAACGGAAGATGAATTTTCGCCGGTCATGGGCACTTTGAAGGAACAGAGCGGAATGGCCGATATAATCGATCTCATAGGCAGTATGTACAGTATAATAATCGTGTTTTTCATCTTGGTCATGTCGATAGTTCTCTGGAATGCCGGACTAATGGGAAGCCTCAGGCGATATGGAGAGATCGGCGTCCGCCTGGCCATGGGTGAGACCAAGGGACATGTATACCGCTTTATGCTGGGCGAATCCCTGTTGATAGGATTGGCTGGATCCGTGTTTGGAACGATCTTGGGATTGACTATAGCCTTTTTACTCCAAGCTTACGGAATTCCGGTGGCCGGGATGATGAAAAATGCCTCTATGCTCTTTTCAGATGTGATGCGAGCAAGAGTGACCATAGGGAGTTATTTTATAGGACTGATCCCTGGGCTGTTTGCGAGCTTTTTGGGGTCATCAGTGGCAGGCATCGGTATTTATCGGAGGCAGACCTCTCAGTTATTCAAGGAGTTGGAAGCATGAAAAAAATAATAATTATAATAGCGGTCGTTGCTGTTTTTACAGGTTCTTTTGGTTGGGCTGAAACTCCCACCGGAGAAGAGATCCTCCAAAAGGTTGATGCGAACATCACATCGGAGAACAAAATCCTGGTATCTGAGATGATAGTCCACGGCCGCCGGGGAACGCGTACCATGGAAGCCAAATCCTGGATCGAAGGTACTGAGAAATCTTTTACTGAATACCTGGCACCTGCCCGGGAAAGAGGCACCAAGATGCTTAAGCTGGAAGATCAGCTGTGGATGTATTCCCCCTCTACCGACCGGACCATCATGATCTCGGGACACATGCTGCGGCAGTCGGTCATGGGCTCGGACCTTTCCTATGAAGATATGATGGAGGATCCCAAGCTTACCAAGCTGTATGCTGCCGAAGTTGTGGCTGAGGAAACCTATCTTGAACGTTCCTGCTGGGTGTTGGAACTTGTGGCCAAGTCGGAAGATGTCGCCTATTTTTCCAGGAAGATCTGGGTGGACAAGGAACGTTTTGTTATATTAAAAGAAAACCGGTACGCCAAAGGTGGAAAGCTGTTAAAAACTACTGAGGTAAAGGAAGTGGAATGGATGGCGGATCGGTGGGTCCCCACTCATGTCATTTTTAAAGATGTGCTTAAAAGCGGGGAGGGAACTGAGTTTATTCTCAAGTCTATAGAGTTTGGAGTCGATATTCCTGACTACATTTTCACCAAAGCTTCACTGCGGAAATAAGGATGTCTGTTTTTTTACTCCACAGTAACGCTTTTAGCTAGATTCTTAGGCTGATCGATGGGGCAACCCCTTTCTTTGGCGATATAATAAGATAAAAGCTGCAGGGCGACTACGGTGGGGATAGGAGCGATGAAGCGTGAGCAGGGTGGTATCCATAGTACGTCATTGGCATAGGTATTGATATCTTGGTCCCCAAGAGTGGCAGCGGCTATTACCGGAGATTTCCGGGCGCGGCATTCCTGGATATTGCTGATTATCTTATCCTTGCCCGGGATATTGATTGCCAGAGCCACGACCGGCACATTTTCATCCAGAAGGGCGATCGGTCCATGTTTGAGCTCGGCGGCATGATAACCTTCGGCATGGATATAGCTTATTTCTTTTAATTTTAAAGCCCCCTCCAGCGCGATTGGATACATAGGTCCGCGGCCGATGAAGAAGAAATCCCGGGCTTCGGCATATTTCTTCGCAATTTTCTCAATTTGGGGAGCAGTATCTAAAACCTTTTGGATAAGGTC
>CAZLBV010000010.1:0-7382 GCA_964557845.1 uncultured Eubacteriales bacterium
CTTTCAATCCCAGGACACGGCGGATGTGCAGCCCCTTAACTGTCACCTGCCCCTCCTGACCGATTATGTCTAATTCGATGACCCGCTTGGAATCCCCTCTTTTTACAGGCTTTATATCGATCAGTTTTCCGACAGGATAATACCGGTTTATATTTTTTTGAAGGTCCTCTCGTGAGATCCGGCTCTGCCATGAATTAAAAAATGAACTCCTGTCAAGGGTATTGGAAAGCACCGGAGACATCACCTCGAGCATTCTGATTTTTCCATCTCTTTCCAGCCATCGAATATCTTCACCACCTAAAAGAGTTAATTGCGTGACAAAGGCCGGATCTCCCTTCAGGTTTTTCGCCAGAAAAAAATCAGATGCAAGTGTTAAGCTTTTTTCCTCTTCTTCAATCTCAATGATCCGTTCCTCCAGGCTTTTAAAATTACCGGTATGGATAAGATCATGGGAGGCATCTATTATCCCCCATAAACAAAATACCAGATCCCCCCAAGTCAAACTCTGCCGGGGATCACCCATCTCAGCCGCCGGTGGAAAGATCTTTGCTTGAATAAGGTAGGCCAAGGCATTTTTTTCTTTTTCCGTAAACGCCGTTTCTTTCCCGAATCCGTCTAGAAGGAAACTAACTTCACTGTTGAGCAGAAGATTCTTAACTCTCTCCTCCCAACTCAAGACATCCACGATCAATTCAGCTAAAGAAGAATAATCAACTGCAGTTATCTCATGGTCTATCGTCTTTTTTTCCAATCCCAGCAGCTCTCTGACTTTTAAAAGAGATACTAAAATATCTTCTTTGGAAACCTCTTTTCTATAGATGACCGGATCCAGATATTTGGGAATTATTCCTAAACTGACCAGAGAAATGACCTCAGCACTTATGTTTTTGCCGCGGAGATAAACCGGGATCATGGTATTTGGTGCTTGAATAGTCCATTTTTTCTGTTTTTCGTAGGTGCATTCAGTGCTTCTAAGATAAGCTAAAGCCGGCCCCTGGAATACATTCTCGACATTTTCCGTCATCCCCCCGCAGGTGCTGGTATAGAGAGCATCTATCAATTTCCCTTTATATGTTGCTACTTCACCCTGGGTCATTTCTACAGCTTTAGTGCTCAGAGGCTGTTCCGCGTTCATGCCTTTATAAAACTGTGAGGCCGGAGTATCACAAAGGTCATAACCTAAATCATCATATTTATTTAAGTTTTTTATGGCATAAGTACGTGCCGCTACAGCCTGGGCTTTATGGGCTTCTATCGTACGATACAGATAAGGTGAAAATTCACTGGGCACCACTGCTTTTAAATAATCTTCCAGATTGAGCACATTAACCAAGACGACTCCTCTCCGGCTTGCATGCAGAATAAATAATCCTCGATAATCCCTTCCTTTATAGGAAAGAAAACTCTGGGGGCTGTCGGGAATGATATAAAGATCAGTACTCGGATTCAGGCTTTGGAGCCGGTCATTCACCAGGATCCACAGGGGTTTGGATTCATGATCCGTGATCTCTTCTGTGATGATCCAATTGTCTTTATAACCGATCTTTAGCAGCCGCATAATTCCGCTCAAAGCATCGCCCCTTGTGATGAAATCTCCGACTCTTACCTGGAATACTCCTTCTATTTTTTCGTCCACAGCAGAAGTAACATAAACTTTATCATTAATTTTCTGTTTCAACTCCTGCGCCACTTTTTCCGCTTCGGTCCGGTCATCGGTGGTATACACCTGAATAACAAACTTTTCGGTAAGTTTTTCTTTGTGCCCCTTTACGATGACCTCATCTGTGTAATCAGATATCAACTTATAATTTTTATTGACCTCATAGATCTTCATGCCAGAAGAAGCAGAAACGTGGATATCGCTGAGATTAACTCCTAATCCGATCCTGATTATCGGTCTTTGGATGAGATAACCATGAAAAAAAGTCTTATCCTGGGCGAACTTAACTGGCTGTCCTCCCAATAAGAACAGCGACAGCAATCCTACAAAATAGTATTTTAGTTGAGAAGTAAAGGAATTTTTCATGGAACTGACTTTATGTTTAAATTATATTAAAATAATTTTGGTTTGTCAAGCAAATATTCTATATGTTATACCTCTTGAAATTTTCGCTACTATATATTGTATGCCATGGTCAATTTTATTAAACTGTAACTCTAAATGATCTGTCCTTAAATGTCAACCCCCCGAATCAAATCGAATCAAATCATCTAAAATCTAACTTGAGGTGCTATCTTGTCATTTAAAAATCTAACCATGGTAGACAGCAAGAATGGATATAGAATTATCTTTGAAACAAACGAATTATTCAGAGGAAAAACTCTTTTAATAACAATCTGAGATATTTCCATCTGTACCAAAAGAATAAGTTTGTAAAAGCACAAACAAATTGTTAATATAAATATAAATTCGATGGATTTTTTCTCCTTCCGGGGAATGAATCCAGGTACGATTATGACGTCATCATTGAATCTTCTTACCCTTGACAAGGATCCTGATCTTTACAATGAGATCAAAGATACCACTGCGGAAGATTGGAACATATTCTACTTCGATATTCAGAATGATTATTTTTCTTTTATCAGGGAAAATGTCATTAGCGCAGTTTTAATCGACATCGACAAAAACCCGGATACATTTCTGAATATACTTTATCAATTAAAGGAATTTGATCCCTATTTAGAAATACTTTTGATCGGTTCTCCCCTCCCCTCTGAAAAAGTCCTTGAACTTATTCATGAAGGAGCTACAGAGTACCTGCCTAAACCTTTCGATAAAGAAAATCTGATAACCGCTTTAAATGAAATAAAACAAAAAAAGAATCTGCGCCGGGAGACATTCAAGCTGGAAAAAAGACTGGAGAAAAAATACTATTTCCAGGATATTATCGGCAAAAGTCCCTATATGCTTGAGATATTTTCCCTGGTAGAAAAGATTGCCAAGCATTTCAAATGTATTCTGATCACCGGGGAAACAGGTACGGGAAAAGAATTGATCGCCAAAGCCATCCATAAACTTGCCGGAACCGAGAATAAAAATTTAGTGATCTGTGATTGTGTTTCCATTCCTGAGAACCTGTTCGAATCAGAGCTGTTTGGTTATGCCAAAGGCGCATTCACCGGTGCCGACCGGGATAAAAAAGGCCTGTTTGAAGAGGCTGACAACGGTATCATTTTTCTTGACGAGATCGGAGACCTCCCTATCTCTGTCCAGTCAAAATTTCTTCGAGTTATTGAGAACAATCAATTCCGGGCGATAGGCTCTAATGAACCCAAAAATGTAAACGTCAAGATCATCACCGCCACCAACCGGGACCTGCGCACGGCTGTAAAACAAGAATCTTTTCGCGAAGACCTGTTCCACAGGTTAAACAGGATCGAGATCCATCTCCCACCACTAAGAGAAAGAACAGAAGATATACCGCTTCTGGCCAGGAATTTTCTTAAGAATTACAACCAAAAATTTTCTAAAGACCTAAAGGGCATTTCCAGAGAAGTCCAAAAATTATTCACCAGATATCATTGGCCGGGAAACGTAAGAGAACTTGAGAATGTTTTGGAAAGTGCAGCTCTGGTTACAAAAAAAGAATTCATCGATATCTCCGATCTTCCCAAATATATGCAGGAACCCCTTCCTGAAAGCAGCAAAATTCCCTTTCTCAGCAAGAATAATTTGGGTTCTCTGGATGATCTTGAAAAAGAATATATCAAATATTTGCTGAAACTTAACCGTTACAACATGCGCAAAACAGCCAGAATTCTAAACATCTCCCGAACTACTCTTTACAATAAACTAAAAAAATATGATATATTACGTTAAATATTTCAACAGGAGAAAATAATTGAAAAAAACAACATCCCTCATTGCCATGGGTATTTTTATTCTGTTCGGGATTCTCTGCCAATTCGGGCTTAGCCAGGATGCAAAAGAAATTATCAATAAAAGTATCGAAGCTCAGGGAGGGAAAAAAATACTCGAGAATATTGTAGATTCCACCTACATTGGAAATATGGAAATGATCCAGTTCGGCATGAGCGGAGGTGTTACACGTTATCAGAAAGAACCCAACAAAATGAGGATGGATATTGAAGTTCAGGGATTCATAATTACCCAGGCATATGATGGCGAGACTGCCTGGATGATAAATCCTCAAACCAATGCTACTGAAGAAATGCCGGAGAACCTCGCTGCCGATATGAAAAAAGGTGCCCTGGGCCTTGATGCTGTTTTAAATCCTGAAAAATACGGAATTACCTATAGTTATAAAGGTACAGAGACCATAGACGCAGTAGAGCACCACATCATAGAACAATCATTTGAAGATGGAGAAAAGATCACTCTTTTCATAAATGGAAAAACTTATCTTCCCTATAAATCTATCACAACCTCAATCGGTCCGACCGGAAGCGAGATCGAGGAAACAACTATTATGTCAGATTACAGAGAAGTTGAAGGAATGATGATTCCCTTTTCACTGGTGATCTATCAAGACGATGAGGAATTCGTTTCAATGACGATATCTGAGGTTAAAGTAAATACCGGTTTAGAAGATTCGCTGTTCCAAATGAATAAATAATGAATTTTTAAATCAAATTAATAAGGAGAGTAACATGAGAAAAATCAGCTTTATTTTTTGTCTTCTGTTAATTCTCTTTAGCTTATCGTGTGTCGTCAATCCAGTAACCGGAAAACGTCAATTAGCCCTTATATCGGAAAGCGGAGAGATATCTCTCGGCAAAGAGACCGATGCTGAAATACGCAAGCAATATGGTGTTTACGATGATCCTACCTTAAACAAGTATGTAACCCGAATAGGCATGAGCATGGCCCCGCATACTCACCGCCCTCACCTCGAATATCATTTTGCTGTTTTGGATACTCCTGTGGTTAATGCTTTTGCAGTGCCTGGAGGTTATGTTTATGTTACCCGAGGAATCCTGGCCATGATGAATTCAGAGGCTGAATTGGCCGTTGTTCTGGGGCACGAACTCGGGCATGTCAATGCCCGTCACAGCGTGGCCAAGTTGAGTCAATTGATGCTGATCCAACTGGGACTGGCGGTAGGGAGCGCATTAAGCGAGACAGTCGCAAAACTGTCCGGAGCAGCCAGTATCGGCATACAGCTGCTTTTTCTTAAATTCAGCCGCGATGACGAAAGAGAAGCCGACCGGTTGGGAGTTCAATATTCCAGGAGCGGCGGATACCATCCAGGGGAGATGATCGATTTTTTTTCAACTCTGCAAAAATTAGGAGATCTTTCCGGCGGGCAAAGCCTTCCCGGCTTTCTGTCCACTCATCCCTTAACCAGCGAAAGGATAAAAAACACCACTGCGCTGATCAATGAAGAGGATAAAAACCTTAAGGTAGCCCAACAAGACTATCTTAATAGCATCAATGGACTTATATTTGGGGATGATCCCAGGCAGGGTTACGTAGAAGGAAACGCTTTCTACCATCCGATCATGCGCTTTTCTTTTTCTTTTCCTGAGTCCTGGAAGGTCCAAAACACACCGGCCCAGGTAATTCTGGCATCCAAAGATGGAAATGCCGCTGTTATCCTCCAAGCAGAGAAAAGCGGAATTAATCTTTCCGACTATGCCCGAAAAAGAGCCGAAAATATTCAAAACCGCCAATTTATTACAGAAAACAGGTCAACCATTAATGGATTAAATTCTTTCCACCAGACCTTTGATGTTCCACAGCAAAATCAAGCTACACTTAGGGTAAGGATGTCATATATCAGGAAAGGAGAGTATATTTATTCTTTTTCTGCACTCAGTACTCAAAATGATTTTAGCCGCTACAATAATGATTTTTTTGGGGTCACTAATTCTTTCCGGGAATTAACCAACCCAGGCTTTATCAACCGCAGCCCCCAGCATCTTAATTTGATAAAAGCATCCGGAAAACACACTCTCAGAGAGATCTTTAATCAGAACCGCGTTCCTCAGGATGAGGATCTCAGGACAAAATTAGCGATCATGAATGCAATGGAATTAGGTCAAATACCAAAGACCAATCAGCTTGTCAAGATCGTAAGATAAAATCAATCGGCATTTTCGGCTTATTTTACTGATGATTCAGAAGCCTGGATCAGCAGCGGCCCGAGGTCAGTGCAAACTCAAGCTGCCCTGAATGAAGCCGTATGTATAATACTGCGAATTCAGGGCAGTGAAGTGTTTGTGCTGAGATCGGGTCGCCCGCAGGGTAAAAGAGGCCGATAATACATTGAACAAGTTTTATTTTCGATTCTATTTAAATAGTTATATAAGAGAATTGTGCTAATACTGAAAAAACGGATTAATTTTGGAATCGGCCTATTTTACTGATGATTCAGGCCTAGGAGTGGCTTTCTTCGATCAGCCTATACGCCAACTTCAGCGCCCTTAATCCTTCTTCACCGCTTACTTTTCGCCTTTTCCCATCTTTAATACATTTAAAAAAATTGTGCAGCTCTTTTTTAAGCGGTTCTTCCTTCTTGATCTTTAAGGTTTTTATATCCGTCTGCCGGCCGTTCAAGGGAAAGGCTTTTACTTCCTGATCGATATAATCAATGGAATAATAAGCAGTCGGCTCAAAGATCCTGAGCTTGCGGACCTTGCCCTGGTGGACACGGCTGGCGGTTAATGTAGCAATACATCCGGATTGAAATTCCAACCTGGCGTTGGCGATATCGATCTTTTCTGAGAGCACATGGATCCCGGTCGATTTAACCACTTTTACTTCTTCTTTGATCAAGTCCAGGATTATATCAAGATCATGGATCATAAGATCTAAAATCACATCAATATCAAGAGAACGGGCTGAAAAAGATCCTAAACGCTGGACTTCTATAAATTTCGGTTCTGATATTAGATTTTCTATGGCCTCAACCGCAGGATTAAACCTTTCCAGATGGCCAACCTGAAGAAGGGCTCCGGTCTTAGCCGCTGTTTCGACTAGTTTCTCTGCCTGTTCTACTGTCTGGGCAATGGGTTTTTCCACTAATACAGATTTTCCTTCATTCAAAAGGCGTTTGGCTATGGAATAATGTTCAGTGGTAGGAGTCGCCACTATCCCGGCATCGATCTCATCCAGCATCTCCTCATATTTTTCATAATATTTTACACCATGCCGGTTTCCTATGAGCATGGCTCGCTTAAAATCTATATCCGCCACCCCTATCAGTTCTGCATCCTCTAAATAAGAAAGGATCCTGGCGTGCTGAGTTCCCAAATACCCGACTCCAATGATTCCCACTTTTACTTTATCCATTTATTCATTCCTAAATTCAATTAACCTAATAATCTCTCTTATTCTATCCTAAAATTTGACTTGTTTTCCAGAGACTTAAAATTAAAATTTTACATTCATCTGGCTAATATTGAAACATTATTTTCGT
>CAZLBV010000011.1:0-3935 GCA_964557845.1 uncultured Eubacteriales bacterium
TGCTGATACTTTGAAGGTCAATCCGATCCCCTCAAAAAATTCAGGTTCTTCGCCCCAAAAATTGGGCTTTTTTTCTACTTCTTCTTTTAGGATCTTAACCTGGCTGGAATGAACATAACCTATCACCACAATACCATTTTCATGCTGAAAGATAACCCGGAACCATTCGCCTTCTTTCTCATATGACCTTAGAATCGATGATTGAGGTACTGTCATAACTACGGTGCTGTTTATATCTGGTTCCAGGTGTATATCTGCTTCCACCACAATGACTCTCAACTCCCATTCGACCAGATCCTGCCCGATAGTGAAGGCTTTGGCCTGAAAAGGAAAAAATCCTAAAAAAAGAATAACACTGATTAAAATTTTATTTCGATTAGAGGCATGTTTCATCTAATGATCCTTCATATATATGGACCGATTATTTCTTGATCTTTTCAATTTGAGCTTTGATCTGTTCCTGCTGCGGATTGATCTCTATGGATTTCTCAAAGGCAAGCAAAGCCTGCTCCTGATTACCCAGCTCAAGATAGCTGTATCCAATGGAATTGAGTATCTCCACCACATTTCCTTTATATGAGAGTGCGCTCTGATAATAATAGATGGCTTGTTCATACTGGCCGGTATTTTTAGATGCTTCACCCAGGTAATAAAACAGATCGAAATTTTCTTTCCCGGGTTCAACAAAGGGAGGAAGAATCTCCAGAACCCGTCTAAACTGTTTTGAGATCAGAAGCGCCCGGGAATAATCCAAAGCATAATCCAGGTTTTCCGGTTCTCTCTCATAGGCTGAGAATAATTCTTTAAGCGCATTATCCCTGTCTCCTTTATTCAGATACTGTCTTCCTATGACATTGGAATAAAAAGGATCATTGGCCGGGGGGCTTGTTTGCGCCGAAACCCAGGAGCCGGGAAGAGGGGACTCCGAGATCCTGAATTCCTCACTTTCTGAGACAAGCTCGCTGCCGTCTTGGCCAAAAAGAGTGACTCTGACCGCATATCTTCCGGGATCCAATGCCTCTAAAGAGATCGTCTCCATAAAATCCCGGCTGCTTCCATAATCAGCAACTTTTTTATCGAAGGTGTAAGAAGTCTGCTGCTCTTTAAAAAAAGTATATTTCAGAAGGCCGTTTTTCTGGAGATCGGGAGTTAAATTATATATTTGAAAGAATAGATGGAGTTTATCCTCTCCTAAAAAAATATTATTCAGAGTGGGATAGATCTGTATATTGCCAACCTGATAGGCTCTATGGATCTTACCTTCGGGAAGATTCTTTATATTACGCGCCAGGATCAAAGAACCGATCTGGAGCTGGCCCGGCGGTGGCACTCGTAACCTTGTCTCGAATGAGGTAAACTCCTTGCTTACTGTGTTTTCAAGCAAGAGGTTAAAAGTATAGTTTCCCGAGATTATGGGGAAGGAATCATACAGATGAAAAGGCCTTTTCCCTATGGTTTCAAGCTCCTCTTTTTTAAGCTCGATGGGTATATTTCTTTCCATTTGAAAAATTGTCTTATCTTCCGGATCCACTACTCTAAGTGAAGCCTGCAGATTGGTAAAGTATTTATCTCTGTAAAAATCAACGGACAGGTTTTCCGGAACGATAGTGTAATTGACAAAAAACATCCCGGATGGATGCTGCAAAACATCTACCTTGGACTGATTCCCGATGTAATGGACAGAATAGCTGACATCCACTACCGCCTTGTGTTCCAGAAATTCGTAAGCATAGGCATCATCGACTTTGGCAGCAGCATAGGTTTCGACTTTCTTGATCAGAATAGCTGAGGGAAGCCGGTAAGAGGGGCCTCGCCTTCCCGGAATGTTGGAGAAAGAGGCATCTGCCAGCTCATGTCCGACATTTTCTCTGAGGATCATATAAGCCTGAATATCCCTACCATCAACCCCAGACATCCCTCCGACATCGGCTGCGGTTGCGGGATCCAGGACCATCCCTCCCTGGTCATTCATCTGAACTGTATCCGGGTATCGTTCGTGATGGGGAACCAGGTCCTGGGGGCCATCCCTCATGGGGTTATACAGCTCATACACCCCCGTGCCTCCCCTCTGAAAGAAAGTCAGGCGGTAATTCGGTTCCTGATCCAGTTTCGGATTCCCGGTGTAATACCAGATCTCAATGGGATGAATATCAAAGGTGGAATATTTCTGGACATTATCAGGTCGGCCCAGCATGATGTAAAATTTTCCTCTGTCTGTTTGCCACCCCTCAATCGGTGTTCCCCGGCCAAAGGTGTGGTTGGCGAATTCGATCCGAGAATAGTGTTCCTCGCGGAACTCGTTGCGGGGAGTGCCTGGAGTAGGATCCCTCTGGAGCCAGAATTCCTCTATAAAATTATCCCGTTCATGGTTGGTCTCCAGCTTGAGAAACACCTCTCTTTCTGCCGGAGTTATTATATAGACAACCTCTTCTTCCAGCCATTTTTTATGGGCTTCCGAAAGCATGGTCTCCTGGCTCGCAGAATAACTCGACGTTATAGCAAAAGAAAAAACCAAAAGGGCTGAAAATAATTTTCCCTTCATAGCGAACTCCTTAAAATTTCACCTTGAGCCCGGCCTGGAAAACAAAACCGCTCAGATCCAGTAGGGCTTCCCGGACTGTTTTATAATCAGTCGGTTTCTGCTCAGAAAAAGCCAGTAATGGGGGGCCGTCTCCTTCAAGATAATAGAGCGTTCCCTTTTCCTCAATATCCTCAATCAGCTTAGGAGGATCAATGGATCTCTTTATGTAACTATTACCGGTGAATCCGGAGATTTTTGCATATCGTCCCCGGCCTTCCAGTATGAGAGCCGCTCTGGGATGAAAATTGACCTCAAAGCTGATCCCCCCATGGAAACCGATACCGGTGGCACTTGCTTTCTGATTTATAAGGTCGATCGGATACCAGTTGGAAGCCCTGAGAAATATATATTTTGCAAAATAGAAGGCAGCCCCGCTGTTTAAAGTCAAGTTGAACAAGCGGCTGATCGGAATATTATAAAAAACTCCCAGCCTCACCGGGTAAGCTCTGATCTTAGGCGATGTTCCTACCTGGTTGTTCTCGAAACCTCCAGGACTATGGAAAACCAGAAGATTATGTTCAGACAGATTCATATATCCAAAACCAATGCCTAAGCCTATTTTCGGAGTAAAGCTGTAAACTATATCCGCGCTGGCCTCGAAGCCTGAATTAAATTCTTTAAAACGCCGGTCCATAACAAATCCAGATGCAGCCACTAAATCTGAGGCAGCATCATAGAATCCCCGTTCTCCTTTTCTAAAATCTCCTCCTCCGAAAAAGCTGGGGCCGCCGGTAAGCCTCACGGTCAATCCGATCCCTTCGAAGAATTCCGGATCCTCTTCCCAATAATCCAGCTCCTGGACAATATTTTCCCGAATAACATCGACATTTTGAAGTTCAATATAGCCGATGGTTACTATCCCGTCTTCATCCGGTCCAATAATGATCCTGAACCATTCATTATTTTTCTCATAAGATTTCAGAAGATAGCCCTTGGGAAGGGTAATTACCACCGAGCTCTCAATATTGGGTAAAAGATGAACCTCGGCAGCTTCTGTGTTGACCACAAGTTCCCACTCTGAGGATTTTTGGCTCCACGAATACGGGCATAAAAGCAGAAGGCTTACTGTAAACACAAAAATAAATATTTTTTTCATTGGGTTATTTACCCCTTTTGGGTGTTATTTTCTATTTCCTCTTTGTTTAAGAAACGCGTTATTTAGATCCTGATTTTTTGTCAAGATCTACATTTTTATCATGAGAAAACTTATTGCGATCAAAATATAATCTTAGCAGATACAACCAGATCTAATCAAGGGGAAGGAAAAAGGTGCCCCCTTGGAATCTATAGATTCCACTTGGATTATAATCTATTTGCCTGTAATTAAATAAATTAGATCAATAATTTGGAAAAT
>CAZLBV010000012.1:0-11811 GCA_964557845.1 uncultured Eubacteriales bacterium
TTCCGATCCTGATGGCCGCGCTGCTGCTGGCGCTGCCGGCCGCCGCGCAGGAGGTCAACTTCTCTCCCGCCGCCACCGAAGCTAATAAAGGGCGGACAGGAAAAAGATGGCAGCACATTAAGGAAGCGCTTTCTGCCTTTTTCAAAGAATTTAAATACGAATTTACAGAAAAACCTTTACATGCCATTGAAATATCAAGATCTGCCATTAAAGATGGATCTGAACTCATTGTTGCTATCGGTGGTGATGGTACGGTTAATGAGATCGCCAATGGTTTTTTTGAAAACTTAAAAATAATCAATCCACAGACCATCTTAGGTTTAATTCCTTCCGGAACCGGGTGCGACCTAAGCCGCAGCCTGAAAATCCCTAACCGGTTAAAACATGCACTCGAGGTGATAACTCAAGCACCCTCTGCTCTAATAGATATTGGCCGAACAACATTTGTAAACCACTTAGGGCAGCAGGAAGAACGCATGTTTCTGAATGTCGGGGATTTCGGCGTCGGCGGTGAGGTGGTTAAAAGAGTCAACGACAACCGAATGAAGAGAAGGGCTTCTTCATATCTTAAGTGTCTTCTATCCGTATTTTTCAATTATCGTAACAAAAAAATAAAAATAAAAATTGACGGAAACGATATCCCTCAAGATGAATATTTGATAGGAGCCGTGGCTAACGGAAAAATATTTGGAAAAGGAATGAAGATCGCCCCCAACGCTAAGCTTAACGATGGTTATTTTGATATTATATTGATCAAGGGAATGAAATCCTGGCAATTCCTTCTCAATGCCTATAGATTATATTCCGGAACTCACTTGAGCCTTCCCCAGATCTCCCTCATTCAAGGGAAAAAAATCGAGGCCGACTCTTTTGAGGGAGATGAGGTCTTGATCGAATTAGATGGAGAACAGCTTGGCCGTCTGCCGGCTAATTTTGAGATTTTACCCAGCAGGATCCCGATTATTGGATATGTATAAAAAAGCAGAATATAGAAAAAAACCAGAAGATAGAAGTTAGAATAATTTTAAGTATTGAGTTTTAAGTGAAAAAAGTTGGGAAACCGGAGTAACAAATAATCAGGTTTATTTATTCTCTTTTCTTATTACGTAGTTCGGATTATTCGTTAATACGATCTTTCCTGATTCTGTACGAAATTTAAAGATCTGGGTGCGTGTAGAAATATAAGCCTTATTGTAGTTGGCGGTAACTTTTTTGACATAATTAATTGTTTCATTATAAGGAGGGATTCCGTCATACTCCTTGATCGCTTCCTGGCCGGCATTATAAGCGGCTAAAACAAGATCTGTTTTATCATTGAACAATTTCATTAAATACTTCAGGTATTTCACTCCACCTTCAATATTCTGTCTGGGATCATATCGGTCTTCTACTCCATATTCCCTGGCAGTCGCAGGCATTAACTGCATCAGGCCGACTGCTCCTTTTTTTGAAACCGCATAGGGGTCATAATTGGATTCCACCAGGATGATGGAATGGATCAGTTTAGCAGGAACATTGTACCGGTAGGCCACTTCCTGAATAATACCATCATAAGCATTTCTACCTGAGGTATTAATCGCTGCGCTGCTATGTAAAATAACGGCAAATAAAAAAAAGATGAGAAACAAGCGAATTTTAGCCCCATTAAATCTTAAGTTTAGCATCATGGTTCTTTTTTTCATTTATATAATGTCAAACCCCTTTGAGGAGTTCAATCCCCTTTAGGGGTGAAATTTAGATTAAGGTAAAATCATCTTCCTTTTGATCTATTATCTATCACATCTTTAGTCGGATTTACTCACGATTTCCTTTATAAATTTCTTACTCTCTTTTAAGGCTTCCTCCAGCTTATCTGTTTTTGATCCTCCGGCTTGGGCAAAATCAATCCTTCCACCACCGCCGCCTCCAACAATTGGTGCAATTTTTTTTATGATCTTATCAGCGGACAAGCGGTCAGTGATATCTTTGGTTACAGAAGAAACAATAATAACTTTTTTATCAATTACTGACCCCAAGACCACAACACCGGATCCGAGTTTCTGTCTCTGATTATCTGCCAACTCACGTAACTCCGTTATATTCAAACCTTCAACTTTTTGGGCCAAGACTTTTATCCCCCCAATACTGATCACCTCATCAGGTTTCTTTTTAAATTTGAGAGAGGTCAGCTTTTGTCTAAGAACCTTGTTTTCCTTTTCTGCAGCCTTGAGAGAATCTTTCAACCTTTCCAAGTGAGGCAGAATGTTTTTACGGGAAGCGGTGACCATATTCAGGACATCCTCCAAAATTCCTTCTGTTTCCTGAACATACTGAAGAGCATGCTCTCCGGTAACCGCTTCTATTCTTCTCATACCGGCAGCAATACTGGTCTCGGATATTATCTTGAATAATCCAATCTCTCCGGTGGTATTTACATGTATTCCACCACATAACTCTTTACTGAAATCTCCCACCGTAACCATTCGGACCTTTTCAGCATATTTCTCTTCAAAAATAGCCATCGCACCGGCTTTGATTCCTTCTTCCAGATCAACCACCTGCGTATCCACTAAAATATCTTCCCTGATTATCTGATTTACTAGTTCCTCTATATGCAGCAGCTCGACTCTATCCAGGGCTGAAAAATGCGTAAAGTCAAATCTGAATCTTGAAGGAGAAACCAGAGACCCTGCCTGCATGACATGGTCGCCCAACACCCTCCGTAAAGAGGCATGCAGAAGATGGGTTGAGGTATGGTTTCTGCGGATGTCGTTTCTAGTTTTTAACTCAACCTCAGCATCAACTGTATCGTTTAATTTGACCTTTCCGGATAACACCTTGACTTTCTGAGATATGATACCTGGTAAAGGATAATAAGTGTTTTCCACTACCGCAGAAAAATAGGGATTTTTTAAAATCCCTATATCTCCGATCTGGCCACCTGCTTCTGCATAGAATGGGGTTTTATCTAGAAATATTTCAGCAGATTCTCCTTCTTTGAGCTGAAATGCTTTTTTTTCATCTTTAAATAAGGAAATAACCTTAGCTCCCGAGTATTTGGTTTGAGAATAACCTATAAATTCTGTTCTTAAATTTTTGAGTTTTTCATAAGCCTTGCGTTTTTTTTGTTCCTCTTCCCCTTTCCAGGCCAGCCGGGCTCTTTTCCTCTGGTTCTCCAGCTCTTTTGAAAATCCTTTTTCATCCACAATAAGATTCTCTTCTTCTGCTAATTCTTGAGAAAGTTCAAGTGGGAACCCAAAAGTATCATATAATTTAAATATTTTCTTACCAGAAATTATATTCGACTGGTTTTTCTTTGTTTCTTCTACATATTGGCTGAATGTTCTTATACCGGCTGATAAGGTATGCGAAAACCGTTGTTCCTCAGATAGGCAGATCTTTGAAATATATTCACTTGAGTTAAGAAGCTCCGGATAGTAATCCTTCATGCTATCAATGACAACTCCGGCTAATTTGTACAGAAAAGGTTCTTCCATTCCCAAAACATTGCCTTTCCGATAGGCTCTCCTGATCAATCTCCTCAGGACGTATCCCCTTCCTTCATTGGCCGGTAGGATCCCATCACCGATCAGAAAAGTAATGGCTCGCAAATGATCTGCAATAATTCTCATATAAATATCGGAATCATTATCTGAAGGGTAGTCAATTTGACAGAGTTCACTGACAGCATCTATCAATGGCATGAACAAATCCGTGTCGAAATTATTAATCTTGCCTTGAAGTACAGCAGCTATTCTTTCCAGTCCCATCCCTGTGTCGATCGAAGGAGAAGGAAGATCATGAAGTTCTCCCTTTTCATCCTGGTAAAACTGCATAAAAACCAGATTCCATAATTCAAAAAAACTATTATCACCATTTTCTATCAGAGAACGTGGACTGCCTTTTCTGTTCGTTTCCCTTAAATCATAATGAATTTCTGAGCATGGACCGCAAGGACCTGTTTCTCCCATTGACCAGTAATTGTCTTTTTTCCCGAAACGGAAAATCCTTTCTGAGGAAAGGCCCACGCCTTTATTCCATTGGTTAAAGGCATCCTCATCTTCCTCATAAACAGTAATGTAAAGCCTCTTTTTATCAAGTTTAAAAACCTCGGTTATCAATTCCCAAGCATATTCTACCGCTTCTTTTTTAAAATAATCACCAAATGAAAAATTACCCAACATTTCAAAAAAAGTATGGTGTTTTGATGTTCTTCCTACCTGTTCCAGATCATTATGTTTACCGCTTACCCGCATGCATTTTTGTACAGATGCAGCTCTTGAATAACTGCGTGTCTCCAACCCCAGGAATATATTCTTGAATTGGTTCATACCGGCATTGGTAAAAAGAATTGTAGGGTCATCTTGTGGTAAAAGAGGAGAGCTCTTTACGATCTTATGTCCTTTCCCGGAGAAAAAATCCAGGAAAGTCTCTCGAATTTCCTGTGCCTTCATAGAGGTTTAACTTTATTCCAACCCCTTGGTTTTTTCTTCTTCTCCCCGCTGCATTTCCTGTTCCATATCATCAAGAGCTAAATCCGAGGCTGATCTTATTCCCATGACTCGTAATTTGAAATTATCTGGACTGGATGAATATCTTAAACCTTGATCATAAGATATGTAACCTTCTTTATACAGCCCGTAGATAGACTGGTCGAAGGTCTGCATTTGGTATTGTGAGACACCGGTAGCAATGGCATCCCTGATGAGCACGGTTTTTTCCCTATCGGCCACACAATCCGAAATATAGGGTGTATTTATCATGACTTCTACAGCCGGCACACGACCGTCTCCTTCCTTTTTTGGAATAAGACGCATGGAAATGATCGCTTTCAAAATACTGGCAAGCTGAAGCCTGACCTGCCTTTGGTGATGAGGAGGAAATACAGAAATAATCCTGTTGATGGTCTCAGGAGCATCCAGGGTATGCAGGGTACTTAAGACCAGATGACCTGTCTCTGCAGCCAGCAGTCCGGTTTCTATGGTATCGAGATCCCGCATTTCTCCCACTAGGATAATATCCGGATCCTCACGTAAAGAGGCCCGCAGCCCTCTTGAAAAATTAACCACATCCACTCCAACTTCTCTCTGACTGATTGTGCTTTTTTTATCCCGATGCAGATATTCAATAGGATCTTCAATGGTAATAATATTTTCCCTTCTGGACATGTTGATGTGATCGATCATGGCAGCAAGAGTGGTGGTTTTCCCTGAACCGGTGGTCCCAGTAACCAGAATAAGCCCCCTCTGCTCACCGGCAATGGTTTCTAGAACAGGAGGGAGGTGTAATTCTTTGATATTCAGCACTTCCAGTGGAATGATTCTAAGAACAATGGCAAAACTTCCTCTCTGTTGGTAGATACTTCCTCTAAATCTTCCAAATCCTCCAAGGCTGTAGGCTAAGTCCAGATCCATTTCCTTTTTAAGTATTTCTTTTTGATAAGGAGATGTTATCTGATCAGCCAATTCTCTGGTGTTCTCCGGTGACAATCTTGGAAAACTGGTTAAAGGTTTCAATTTTCCATGGATACGCACTATTGGAAAATTACCAGCTTTAAGGTGAAGGTCAGAAGCTTCACTCTCGATTGCAATTTTTAAAAGATCATCAATGTTCATTTTTTTCCTCTTGTCTTTTAATATTAATCTTTATTTTCCCAAAAATGAAATCAATCTAACTCTCATTTTAATTCTAGGGATAATCTTATCCAAATTGTGCCATGAAGTCAATCATCCTATCCAACCCGCTCTTTACAGTAAGGGCACACCTTTGCTTTATACGGCAAAGGGCGTCGGCAATTCCAACAAAATTCAGTTTTTCTTTCGTCGCGGGCTTTTATCCTTCCCCGAATATCTTCAATCTCATGCTTTTTCTGGTCCCGGTTTTTCAAAGATAAAAGTGAACTGACGATCTCTCCCGCCCTTTGATATCTATCCTCTTTATTAACTAAAAGACACTTCATGATCACTTCATCAACTTCTCTGGGAATACTATTATTTTTTATCTTGGGCGGTGTTATTTTCCCTTCTTTGGCTTTCTCAAGAATTTTAAATGGATCAGGATCAAAAATAGGCGGCCTGCCGACTAAAAATTCATAAAAAATACATCCAATAGAATAGATATCAGATTGATATGTGGCTTTCCCCAAAAATTGCTCAGGCGCCATATAGGGAGGAGATCCAATACGGGTGGAGGCATAAGGAACATTGTTTAACCAGGCAGAGGTGCCAAAATCAGTTATTTTAACCTGATCTTCGATTGATATTATAATGTTTGAAGGTCTCAAATCACGATGGATTATTTTGTTACTGTGAGCATGGTCTACCGCTCCTGCTATTTGGACTATGTAGTCGATCGCTTTTTGTGTCTCCAAAATCTTTTCTTTATCAATTATTTTCTCCAGGGTTTTTCCGTTTACATACTCCATCACCATGAAGAATACATTTTTACTTTTTTCTGCCGCTATCATCCTGACTATATTCGGATGGTTGAGGGCAGCTTGTAATCGAGGCTCTTTCAGCAGCTTATACAGCTCATCAGATTGTTTATGTGGGACTTTTATGGCAACACGGATGTTGAGCCAGGTATCCTTAGCTAAAAAAACAGCTCCGAATCCTCCGCTCCCCAAGGACCGTAAGATCTCATATTTTCCAACTTTCTGACCCTGCATAAACATAATATTACTTCCAAAATAAAGAAAAGGCGGAAACAGCACTAATTGCAGCTGTTTCAGACCTTAAAACCAGATCACCAAGACAGGCGCGAGTATATCCGTTCATCACTATATATTCTTCTTCTTTATCTGTCCATCCTCCTTCAGGCCCTATAAGAATTATGGTCGACGGCGGAATTTCCAGGTTATCATTTCTTGACAATAAAGGTAATAAAATTATTTCTTTCAGACTTTTTTCTGCTTTTTCAGACAATATTATTTTATTGGCTGAATCAAATTTTATAACTAATTCTTGAATGGAAACCGGAGGCATTATTTTCACTAAGGTCGATCTTCCGCTCTGCTTTGCAGCTGAGAGGCAGATCTTTTTCCACCGCATCAGTTTCTGTTCCCATCCATCTTTAATTTTCATAATAGTTCTTTCCGATTTTATGGGAATAAAGGTATGAATTCCTAATTCAGTGGCTTTTTGGAGAATGAATTCCATTTTCTTCAATTTAAGCATTGCTTGCCCCAAAATTATTTCGGTACCCGCCTCTTTTTTAGAATCTTTTTTAATTAGGGATAATTCTGTTTTATTCTGGGAAATGGATTCGATCTTTGCAAGGTAAGTAGTTCCCGTTTCATCAAATAAAAATACTGTATCTCCAGGCTTTTTCCTGATCACACGGCTTAGATGGTTATGCTCTTCTCCCTCAAGAACAACCCTCTGGGAATTTATTATTTTTTTATCAACAAAAAACCTGTTAGCAGTCACTCCTCTAACTCGAATGATCCTTCAAATATTCCGACAATTACTTCAAAGGGATTATTATCACAAAGTCGACCTATTTTCAAAGAAACAGTTTATTTCCTTTTTATAGTGTGGTGAATAAACCCAGGCTAATTAAAGTTTTTAATCTTTTCAAGTTCGATTTTTTTAAGGGATTCTACATTTTCACCGGCTATCTCGGCAAATTTCTTAAGCAGTTTTTTCTGTTCCTTGTTTAAACTTGACGGAGTAACCACATTCACCCGGATTAAAAGATCTCCTGTCCGGCCTCCGTGAATGTCTTTAATCCCCTTATTTTTCAACTTAAGGACTTCTCCGCTTTGTATTCCAGATGGTATTTTCAAAACCTCTCTTCCATTAAGCGTTGGGATCTCCAAATTGGTGCCGAGAGCTGCCCGGGTAAAAGAAATAGCAACCTCACAGATCAGATCATTATCTTCTCTCTGAAAGTATTTATGTTCTTTTACGTTTATACCCACATACAGGTCCCCTCTCGGGGCATTTCTTTCGCCGGCATCGCCTTCTCCTTCCAGCCTAAGCCTCATACCGCTGCAGATACCGGGAGGGATCTGAATTTTCATGGCTTTCTTTATGCGGACATGACCGGTTCCCGAGCAGTTTTGACAGGGAGAATCGATTATTTCTCCACTTCCCCCACATTTATGGCATGGTTGGGAGATCGTAAAAAAACCCTGACGGTAATGAACTTGGCCTCTTCCCTGACAGTAAGGGCATGTGCTTTTATTTGTTCCAGGTTTCATCTTGGTACCGCCGCATTCCGGGCAAAGCTCTACCCTGTTCAACTTTATCTCCTTTTCAACTCCAAATGCCGCCTCTTCCAGGGTGATATCTAATTCCAGAGACAGATCCCGTCCTCTTTGAGGATAGTTTTTCGATCTGGATCGGGTTCCAAAAATATCGCCGAATCCAAAATTAAAAATATTTCCTAAAATGTCTTCAAATCCTTCGAAAATCGTCGAATTAAATCCAGAAAATCCCGAGAACCCTTCCCCTTTTAAACCGTTATACCCAAATCGATCATAGATAGACCGTTTATTTGGATCTATCAATACACTGTAAGCCTCAGCAGTCAATTTGAATTTTTCTTCCGCTTCTTTATTTCCTGGATTTCTGTCAGGATGATACAACAAAGCCATTCTTCGATAGGCTTTTTTTATTTCCTCACAAGAAGCATTGCGGTTAACGCCTAAAATATCATAATAATCAGGTTTCTCCATTTTTCACAACCTTATCTTCTGCCTGTGTTTTCTCAATCAGTTTGTTTACTTCTTCCCTGGATAGACCTGAAGAAGGCCTGACCTCAATTTTCTGTCCTCTGCCGGTGGCCACATCCTTAGCAGTAACTTCAACAAGCCCATCGGCATCGATTTCAAAAGTGACATCTATTTGGGGAACCCCAGCAGGAGCAGGCTCTAATCCCACCAAACCAAAAACAGCCAGAGAAGTGTTTTCCATAATGTTTTCACTTTCTCCTTGTAACACATGGATTTTAACTCTCCGCTGATTATTTTCGACTGTAGTAAAAGCCATAGTTTTTTTGGTCGGGATGGTGGTATTCCGGTCTATGATCTTTACAAAAGATTGATTTTCAGCTTCGATTCCTAATGATATGGGAGTAACATCCAACAAGAGGACCAAGTCCGCCATACCACCTTTTAGGATACCGGATTGAACCGCAGCCCCCATGGCTACGATCTCATCAGGATTCACATTATCGACCGGCTCTTTTTTAAAGAATTGAGATATTTTTTGTTTAATCAAAGGCATCCGGGTCTGTCCACCCACTAAAATAACTTCATTAATTTGTTCCGGTTCCAGCTTGGAGTCATTAAGGGCTTGGTCTATATAGGGAAAGGTTTTTTCGACCAAGTCCATGGTCAGATCTTCCAGCTTTTGTCTGGATAGATTGATCTTTATATGTTTTGAACCCGTTTTATCTGCAGTTATAAAAGGAAGATTTATTTCGCTTTCAATGGTATAAGAAAGCTCACGTTTGGTTTTTTCGGCAGCCTCTTTAATCCTCTGTAGGGCTAATTTATTTTCTGACAGGTCTATCCCATTCTCTTTCTTGAATTCTGAGATCAACCAATCTAATATCCGGTTATCGAAATCTTCGCCCCCAAGATAGGAATTACCGTTGGTAGCTAAAACATGGAAAATTCCTTCATTGATCTCCAAGACAGTAATATCAAAGGTGCCTCCGCCCATATCATACACGGCAATAATACCACTTTTGCTCGAATCCAGTCCGTAAGCCAGACTGGCAGCAGTAGGTTCATTGATCACGCGCAAAACCTGTAATCCTGATATCTCGGCAGCATCCTTAGTCGCTTGTCTTTGATGGTCATCAAAATGAGCGGGAACAGTTATTATGGCCTCGGTTACATCTTCACCAAAAAATGATTCGGCACATTTCTTCAGGTAGCTCAAAATCATTGAGGATATTTCCTGGGGGCTTATTTGGGATGATTCCAATTGGATCATTACATCACCATTCTCTGCTTCGCTCAGTTTATATGTGATTTTTTTCCGGGCAGACGTTACTTCATTCGAATTAAATTTTTTTCCCATCATTCGTTTGACTGCAAATATGGTGTTTTCCGGATTGGTGATCGCTTGTCTTAAAGCAAGATTTCCAATGAGTTTCTCTCCGGAACTCGTGAAACTGACTACCGAAGGAGTGGTATTCAATCCTTCCAAATTAGGAATCACTCTCGGAGTTCTTCCATCCAGATACGCCACACAAGAATAGGTGGTTCCCAGATCAATCCCTATAACGTGACCCATTATTATTGTTCCTTTTTAGGCATGATTACTTTAACCAGAGAAGGCCGGATCAACCGATCATGCAGAAGATAGCCTTTTTGGAGCTCCTGACTTACTTGGGGACTATCAACTTCATCCGATTCTTCTATAATGAAAGCTTGATGAAAATTTGGATCGAACTTATTATCTTTTATCTCTATCGGTTTTACTCCCTGTTTTGTCAGCAAATCCATCAATTGTTTATATATCATCTGGATACCCGACTTTAGATCAGGACAGTTTGAATCTTTGTGGCTTTCCAAGGCACGTTCAAAATTATCCAGAACTCCTAAAAAATCCTGAATGAAATTGCTGAGTGCAAATTGATAAAATTCACTTTTTTCCCGCTCTAATCGTTTTCTCAAATTTTCTTTATCCGCCATTTGACGGAGATATTCTTCTTTATATTTTTTTAATTCATTCTTTAACTTTTCAATTTCCTCATCTTTTTCCTTGAGTTTTTCCTCTTTTTTTTCTTTGGATTTATCCGTTTTGTATTTTTTTGGTTCAGTCATATATTCAATTTCAATGTCATTATCTTTATCATTCTTAATATCTGAAACAGATTCGATATTTATCTTTTTTGGCATGTTTCCTCCTTAATGATGTAAACTTATGGTGTGACTGAGTTTTTGGGCGATATAATCAACCAGAGGTATTATAGTTCTATAGGGGATCCTCTTGGGCCCGATTATGCCAAGAGAACCAAGAACCTGAAGATTATCACCATAATGCGAAAGGATCAATGAACAATCGTTAACATCCGGGATTTTTAATTCTTCTCCTATGAGCACTTTTACTCTGTCTAAACTGATAAAATCAGATAGAAGTTTGGCCAATTTTGATTTTTCTTCGAAACTACTGAATAATGTTCGCAAAGCTTCCATATCAAAAAATTCTGATTTGTTCAACAGCTTGGATGTTCCCTTAATAATTATATGAGAGCCTTTTTCTTCCTGTCCAAAATAGGATCTCAAAAGATCATTAGTTTTTTGTAAAATATTTTCAAACCGATCTCTATATTTCGGCATTTCTTTGATCAAATAGTCTCTTACATAAGTAAGGTTTTTCCCAGCGAAATTTTCAGTGATAAATCTGGATGCCCGGTCCAGCTCATGCTGAGTGAAATAATTCTTGGCTTCAACCACTTCATTTAGCACCAAATTATTGGTGGAAACTTGAATGATCAAGACCCGTTCTTCCGAAATTTTGACTAAACGGACATGCCGGAAATTTATTTTAGATATCCTGGGGGATATAACAAATCCAAGATTATCAGAATATTCAGCCAAGGTCATGGATACCTGAGTAAGGAGAGATAAAAAATCCCCTCTTGTTTGCTCAAAATCTGCTGTTTCAATATCGACTAATTGTTTATTCAATAGGGCATCATCAAATAAATGGTTAACATAAAAACGCAATCCTTTATCCGTAGGGATCCTTCCGGCTGAAGTATGTGGTTGATAAAGAAATCCAAGTTGTTCCAGCTTGGCCATGATATTTCTGATAGTCGCTGAAGATACTTTTATATCCACATTTTCTACGACCACTCCTGAACTAACGG
>CAZLBV010000013.1:0-4356 GCA_964557845.1 uncultured Eubacteriales bacterium
CAGGTACCGTCAGCCTGTCTTTTAGGGAAATACACCATCGCTTCTTTGGTTCGGCGTATGTAAAATGGGGCACGTCTTCTGTTCATAGCTTCATGGATAGACTGAACATCAGCGAATGCATCTGAGTCCAAAAGCCGCAGAAAGAGGCTGAAATTTTGGGGATCACCTTTATGAGGAGTTGCAGTAAGAAGGATTATGTGATCCGATCGTTCCCTTAGAAGTTCACCGAGTTTGTATCTTTGGCTTTTTTTATCCTCTGAATATGCTGCCATTCGATGAGCTTCATCCACGATTACCAGGTCCCAGCGGCACTGGCGTATGCCTGGAAGAATATCCTGTCGTTTCGCCAGATCTAGGGATGTGATGACCTTGTTATTTTCCAACCATTGATTTACGCCGAACTGCTCACGTAAGTCATATCCTTTCAATACCAGAAACCTCTCGTTAAATTTCTCGAGAAGTTCGCGCTGCCATTGAAATGAAAGATTAGCCGGGCAGACAATCAGAATTCTCTCAGCTAGCCCTCTCAGTTTGAGTTCCCGGATCATTAAACCTGCCATAATGGTTTTACCAGCACCGGCATCATCAGCCAGGAGAAAGCGGACCCGGGCAAGTTTGAGCATGTACTCATAGACAGCTTCAAGTTGGTGGGGTAGAGGATCCACCTTAGATATGGAGAGTCCAAAATAAGGATCGAATTCGTAGGCAATACCCAGGGAGTAGGCCTGGAGACCAAGCCGTAGAATTCTACCATTTCCCTGATAGGAAAAAGCAGAATCTAAAATAGTTAGGTTTTCTATGTCAGTCCTTGTTAAATTCACTCTACGAAACTGCTCGCTGTGCAGACCCACTAAGCCAACGGTCCATGAATTGGCGTTATTCTGTCGGATGGTTTCCACCTGCATTGGTTCTTTAAAGAGGTGTCCTGAGATTATTTGACCTGGTTCTAAGAGATTTTGCATAGGAGTATTTTATAAGTTTTTTAATATAATGAAATCATTATTTGAATTTATGGGAAATTCTTTTATGTGTTGAGGACGATCTTCTTTCATTTTCATCAATTTTTCCCCATAGAATGAATTTAGATTCAATGATATACCTAAAAAACAATTTCAGTCAACCGGAAGTCTATAGAAATTATAAATTCATATAAAACTAGGTTCATTTATGTTGGGAAACGTTTGGAAATAAAAAGGATATTTATCCAGGATTCTGGATAACTGTGAGGAATTAGGCTATGAGGTCTTTGTGTGTGTTTTCTTTAAAATTCTACTCAATGACTCTTAGCTGTAAAAGCCCGATTAAGTAAAGAGCGAAGCAGAATTAGATTATTTTGGGATGATTAGGCTGTATGGAGTGTATTTCAATAAGCCCACATGTGAAAATCTATATCTTTATTTTTTCTTTTTTTATCCTTTTCTGCACGACAATTGGAGAGACAATAAATCTATCACATATTAACCTTGATATTGCCTCTATCAGCTCTTCTTCCCCTTCTTCGATTATGGACTTGTATTCATCTATTTTGTGCTTGTTCTTCCTAATCTCTTCGAGAAGCTGTTCATTTGGAACCAACAAGCGCCCTGCAAATTCATAAGCCTGCTGTTCAAACCAGTTTAAATCATCTTCGAGAAAATCTTCGTGAAAGTGGATCCAATCTTCTGCTGTACGAAAATCACATTGTTTGATTAAGTTTTCATGTAGTATTAGATGGCCAATTTCATGGGCATAGGTAAAACGCAATCGATTTATTTGTCGTTCATCCTCAAAAACATCAAGATCTATACAAATATTTTTTAAATCACGAGTTAAAAAACCATCAATATCAATACGTCTTTTAAGACCAGGTTTTGGAATGGGTTGAATACCGAGATCAAACTCAGCAATTTCTATAATCGGTACAGGAATTAAATCAACGGGATTGACATAAGCTCTCCTGAATTCTTCAGCCTTTTGCCGGATGAAGTCCCATTTTAGTCTTGGGGGTTCAAGGAAAATCCGACGGTTTCTTTTTCCTGACAATTATTTTTCCCTCATAATCTTAATAAGTTCTTCTAATTCTTCGCGGTTTGGTTTCTTTCCCCGAATTGTTCGGAAAAAAACAGGCAATTTGTCTAAAACTTGTTGATCAGACAAAAGATCACTTGGAATATGACTTATAGCTGCAAGATCGAAAAGTGTATGGTATTCTTCCGATCCTTCTTTTATATTTAATGTTTCTGCAAATCCTTGAAGGATTGTTTTACTTTTTGGAGGAGAAGCAAGACCTCTTTCGATTCTGCTCCAATTGCTTGGATCTAGATTTGTTAACCGGCAGAATTCTCTTAAGGTCAGTCTTTTCTCAATTCTCAAATTTTTAATGAATTCTCCAAAAGTTATCATTTTATCACCCCTTGTGGTAATTATTTACCACGTTGTAAATATACACCACATTAAGGAGGTTGTCAACTATTTTCTAAAGTTATTAATTTTTATTCCATTTAATTTTCTTTTCTATATATAGAACGTTGATTCAAAGCTTTTCTTCTCATCTTGATAAAAAGATTTACTGCATGCTTTTTTCCAAAAGAGTAGTTCTTTATGGCTTCGTCATCAAATTTACAATAAATCAATAAAAATCTAAAAGACAAAATTGTTTTTAATTTTTATATCGGGTACAATAACCTTTAACCAACCTGGATTATGAATAGTTCAGGTTAATTAAATCAACTGGATAGGTTAAATCGAAATATACTTCTAAATATATAAAAAATTGCAAACCGCAGAGCCTCATTTTAGTATTTATTCATTGTTGAATATTCCATTATTTTATATTCACCCATTAATCTTTGCATAAGGAGAAAACTTTGATCCAGACACCTATAAATCCGAAGGTTGTGAGACAAAAGATTGACGACATGAACCTGCCCTGTGTCGGGCTGGCTTCGATCAGGGAGCTTAACCGGATCGTTGACAATATCGTAAAAGAGACAGGAGACTGTTTTATCCGGATGGAAATGGGAATTCCGGGTTTAAAGCCCCCGGAGATCGCAGTGGAAGCTGAGATCGAAGCTTTGCGCAAGGGAGTGGGATCAACCTACCCGCCTTTTGATGGTATCCCTGAATTAAAAAAAGAGATCTCCCGGTTCGTTAAAAATTTCATGAATCTCACTATCAGTGAAGAAGGATGTTTCCCCACAGTCGGGTCTATGCAGGGATGCTATATAGGCCTTATGGTTTGCGGCCGCAGGATCAAGGGGAAAAACAAGATCCTTTTTATCGACCCCGGCTTTCCTGTAAACAAAAGGCAAATCAAGGTCATCGGGCTGGAGAGTGTCAGTTTTGACATCTACGATTTCCGGGGAGATAAATTAAAGGCGAAATTGGAATCCTATCTGCAAAAAGGGGATATAGGCGCGATCATATATTCCAACCCCAACAATCCTGCCTGGATCGTTTTTACCGAGCAGGAGCTGCAGGTTATCGGGGAGATGGCTACCGCCTATGATTGTATTGTTCTGGAAGATCTGGCCTATTTCGGAATGGACTTCAGAAAAGACTATTCTCAGCCGGGAAATCCTCCGTTTGTTCCGACTGTAGGGAATTATACCGATAATTATATTCTGCTTATCTCCAGTTCCAAGGCATTCAGCCTGGCAGGGCAGAGGATCGGGATCACTGCGATTCCGGATGAATTGTTCAGATCCAAAGCAGAAAACCTGGAATCCTACTTCGGGAGCAGTATATTCGGACGGGCCTGTATATTTGGAGCCATGTATGCTTTAAGTTCAGGTGTATCCCACTCCGCTCAATTCGGCTTGGCCGGTCTGCTCAATGCGATCAATGAAGAGCGGTATGATTTTCTGGATTACGTTAAAGAATATGCCGACCGGGCCAAAGTCATGAAGAAACTCTTTTTAGAGAATGGATTTAATCTCGTTTATGACAAAGATGAAGATCAGCCTCTGGCCGATGGTTTTTATTTTACCCTTTCCTATCCGGGTTTCTCCGGGATCGAACTGGTCGAAGAGCTGCTTTACTATGGGATCAGTGCCATCTCCCTTAAGACGACTGGAAGCAGCCGTGAAGAAGGAATCAGGGCCTGTGTTTCTCTGATCGGAAGGGAGCTTTTCCCCCTGCTGGAAGAAAGGTTAAAGCGCTTTAAGCGGGATCATGAGGCCGGCTTCCGGGCAATCGATCGAACCTAAATTATTCATAAAAATAGCTGATAGTTGTTATGATACTCGAATAGGTCGACGTGTTGATCAAAATTCGATCGTGTATTTTGTTCCTTTTTCCCTGTGGAGTTTGATCTTTCCATTCAATTGAGAGATAAGCCCTGATATCAACTGCATTCCCAGAGTTTCGGTATAGTTG
>CAZLBV010000014.1:0-2829 GCA_964557845.1 uncultured Eubacteriales bacterium
GCTATACGCCGGCGCCCCCTGGCAGCTGTCCTTATCGATTGCCCGGATTTTAATCTTCGTTTAGCAAGATCATTAAAAAAGGTCTCTATCCCTGTGCTCTATTATATCAGTCCCACTATCTGGGCTTGGAGAATACGCCGGATAAAGACCATAAAATCTCTAGTAAAAAAAATGCTGCTTATTTTTCCTTTTGAAGAAAAAATATATCAAGAACATAACATGCCGGCTGTCTATATTGGGCACCCATTAAAAGAGCGAATAAAGATCGACCTTTCAGAGGATGATTTTTTCAAAAAATTCAATCTAGATAAGGATAGACAGCTAATCACTATACTTCCCGGTAGTAGAAAAAGCGAAATTGATTTTCATGTTCCTGTTTTAAAGAAAGCCGTATTTGAGATCAAGAAAAAATACCCTAAAGTCCAGTTCTTGATCGTATGTGCGGAAAATCTGCAAAGAGAAGACTTTGACAAATTCAAATTGGAAGAGATCTCCGATCTCGCCCTAATCGCTGAAAACAGATATGAAGCTATGGCCTACAGTAAACTGCTGTTGGCATCCTGTGGGACCTCAAACCTGGAAGCTGCGCTTTTAGGTACTCCGGTCATTTCATTTTATCGCCTGTCACCTCTAACTTATTTTTTTGGCTCAAAATTCGTTAAGATTAAGATCTATTCTATTGTAAATATCCTCGCAGGAAAAAAACTGATTCCTGAGCTTATTCAAAACAAATTTACGCCTGAGAACATTTCTGCAGAGGTATCATCCATTCTGGATTCATCGCAGCTAAGAGATGAAATAAAGACCAACTTTCTCAGCCTAGATAAAGTCCTGGGAGATAAAAAGGCATCAAAAAATGCTGCTCTGGAATTGTCACGACTGGTCGGAAAGGACCGATCGGAATAAATAATCTAATGATACCTTTACTATTTACATTTAACTTGACCAGACCAATTTAATCTATAATATAAGAGAAAGAAGGAGGAATCGATGTCGCATAATTACAGAAGACTTTTTATGATTCTTTTCATTATTTTTATGGCATTATCTTTTTCAAATTATGCTGTTTCCCCAGTCAACAGTAATCAAGCCGGAGATCAAGATGAGATCCTGCAGTTGAAACAAAAGATAATCCAGTTGCAAAATCAGGGTGAGATAGGATTTACAGATTTTGTTCTTTGTTCGGAGATCATCAGTTTTGCTGCTTATAAACCTCTTGAAGAAAATATAATTCTTCAGGACGGAAAACTATTGGCTTATTTTGAACCGTCAAATGTATATACCCGGATAAATAACGAAATCTATGAAATCTGGTATACCGAAGATATGATCTTGCTTGATTCCGATGGAAAAAAAATTGGTGAATGGAATGATATTTTAAATTTCCACTACACCACAAAAAAACCGGTTATGGATTTATTCGCCCAAAACACTATTGATTTAAAAGGTATTCCACCAGGTAAATATACCTTTAAGGCTGTACTTAAAGATCAACTCAGCAAAAAATTTGCGTCTGAATCCATTGATTTCGAGATCAGATAAGCAAGCAATGCTCTAATGAGCATTGATCATAGGAACAAACCTAACAGGAAGAAGCGTTTCTCTGCGATATTTATTTTTCTTACGTGAAATAAGAACCAATTCTTGAAAAACATCTCCTACCGGAATAAGCATCTTCCCGTCACTACCTAATTGTTTTTTCAGAGTTTCTGGTATTCGAGGCGGGGCAGCTGTTACCATAATAGCGTCATAAGGAGAAAAATCAGGCCATCCTTTATACCCATCGCCGACACGAAAACAGATGTTATCATACCCCAGATCACTCAGTATTTTTTTTGCTTTCAAGGAAAGTGATTCTATTAGCTCAACCGTATACACTTGCTTCACAATTTCAGCCAATATTGCCGATTGATATCCGCACCCGGTCCCGATCTCAAGTACTCTGTCATTTTCTTTAAGTTTTAGTTTTTCAGTCATATAAGCAACTATGTAAGGTTGAGAGATAGTCTGACCTTCTCCTATGGGAAGAGGTTCATCATTATAGGCGCTTTGTCTCATTGTCTCAGGAACAAATAAATGTCTAGGTACTTTTCTCATGGCATCCAGTACTCTTTGGTCAGTTATCCCGCGAGCTCTGATCTGCTGTTCGACCATTCTTTTTCGCAGATCCATGAAACCATCATCGGCATCGTTTTTCTGGTTGTTTTTTTTCTTAGGCAAGATCGTTTCCCTGAACAGATATTCTCTCTTATTTTACAGATTACACCCTAACATATCAAACAAAAACGAGCCCCGGGTTAATAGGCACGGGCGAAATATGCGATCACCCGTGATTTTTCACCACAATATATACATTTACCCTGGGGCTGGGACGGTTCCTTTTCCGGCTCCAGGACACGAATAGTCGCCATTGTCTCTTCCTTTATTTTCTCCTCGCACCCGTTCTTCTCGCACCAGTATGCTTTGATAAAGCCTTTTTTAAACTCAATGGTTTCTTTGAATTCTTCATAGGTCTGAACCTCATGGGTGTTTTGACGCTGAAATTGAAGGGCAGATTCATACATGCTTTTCTGGATATCATCGAGATCCTGTTGGACCGCCTGTATTAAGCTGTTCCTTTCAACAGCTTTTTTCATGCCATTGTCACGACGGACAAAAACCACCTGGTTATTTTTTATATCCCTGGGGCCGATCTCAATTCTTAGGGGAACTCCCTTCATCTCCCAATCTGAAAATTTCCATCCCGGCGTAAACTCTTCCCGTGAATCCAGAGACACTCTGAATCCCTTATCTTTTAATTCCTGTTCTATTTTTTCGGCAACAGGGAGC
>CAZLBV010000015.1:0-3915 GCA_964557845.1 uncultured Eubacteriales bacterium
GCTCTACCTCGCGGGTGATATCCTGCCCGATCACTATATAATGAGTAACCTTTCCTTCACGGCTGCGGATAGCTGATGCCGTCAACTCCAGCTCATAGGGTGTGTCATCCTTTTTTCTTCCTGATACCTGCCCCCGCCAAACGTCCTCTTTCTTCAAAGCTTCCCGGATAAAATGGATTAATTTCCTGCCGTTGTGGTTTCCAAACATGTTGAGAGTTTGTTCCTTGATCGCCCTGGAGTCATAACCGGTAAGCCGCTCACAGGCCGGATTGGCATACAGGATGTTTCCCTTCAGGTCGGAAATAACAACACTGTTAAATGCCTGTTCAATGGCAGCCGCTAAACGGATACTGTCTTCTTCCGCCAATTTTAATTGAGTTATATCCGTAATCACCCCGATGAACAGGGGTTCGCTATCGATTCTTAATGGCCGGAAAGAGACCAAGGCATGTTTCCTGTTTCTCGGATATTTGCCGAACAAGATCTCGCCTTTTCTGACCTTCTTATATACACGGCTCAGAAGCCCTTCTAAAATCGCACGTTGTGAACGTACAAGATAGGTATAAATGGAAGATCCGATAAGTTTGGACAACGGAGTATTTACCATGGCGGCAAACTGTTTGTTGCTGTAAAGTATTAGACCGGTTTCCGTCAATGTAACGGCACCTTCTTCCATTTCTTCAAAGATCATCCGGTAAGGACGATTGGCATCTTTGAGTGTGAATACCTGCTCTCCTTCAGGACCGGATACGACCAGGGCATCCACCTCTCCGGCTTTTATCGCCCGAAGGCTGTCTTCCGCTTCTTCCAAACGGATCCGCAGCTCCTCATTTTCCTTTTCAAGTTGTTTGATCTTTTTCATCATCTAATTGCCATCTTTTAAATGTTTTCCTGTCACAAAAGGATTCTATAATGTTATTTCTGCCTTCCGTCTTTACTCTTGACATTTAAGCCAACCAATATACGTTCCGTATTGGAAAGATCACCAATAAATTTCTGCAGCGGCTGCGGAAGTTTTTTGACCAACATGGGCACAGCAATGATCTGTTCTTTACGCGCCAGTTCCGGCTGCTGATATATATCGATAACCTCCAGCTCATAATTATCAAGATAATCTTCACAAAATTTTTTTATATTTGAAATGGCCTGTATAGACCGGGGAGTCGTTCCGGTAACATATAAACAAAGCCGGAAACGCTGGTTGTTTTTTTTAAATTTTTTATTAGGTTTTGTTTTTTTCTTTCCGTCTTTTTCCGCCAACAGTCTTCTCCTCTTGAGCCTAACCTTTTTCCTCTATAAAATTGCCCTGAACTATTCTTAAAAAAAGCCAATAACTTCTTAAATAATTTATTATCTCGTCAATAATTCAGGTTATTCTATTCCTTTTCTATTTCTCTTTAACTAAATTCCTTCTTCTTTGCACAGACATCAGCTTGACGCCGGCCTTAAATTTAGCCCGACCAGTACCCTCTCCTCATTGGAAAGATCTCCGATAATTTTCTTTAATGGAGGAGGAAGTTTTCGGACTAAAGTGGGGATGGCCAAAATCTGATCCCCTTTAGCCAGCTGAGGATTTTCTAAAAGATCGATAACCTCAATACGGTATTTTCCCGCCAGATGTTCTTCACAGATTTTTTTCAGATTGGCAAAGGCAGCTATGGATTTTGGTGTTTGACCGGCTACATACAGCCTGAGTTCCCATACCTCATTTTGATCTTTTTTATCCATAAATTTTCCCCTTTCTACCTGTATTTTTTACAAACATAAATCCCATCCTTCTCCTCTTTTGACCATAGAAAATTTTGATTTTATTCATTTATAATCCTCTAGATGGCTTTCTGTCACCCATTGAGCCGATAGACACTAATTATTACTTTCATCTTGAACCTTTTCTATGGCTGCCCTCCTATTCCTTTTGTTTCCCCTGAAAATCAAGTATATCGATCCCTTTATCACTGAATTTAAATTCGTGGATCTTATTGGAATGAGCCATGCCTCGCGACTTAAGAACATAGATCCTGCGAGTAATCTCCCTATTTATTTCCAAATCTCGCAGCACCATCCAAGTATCAGCCAGGGATGAAATGTCTTCCTCAGTACCCTGAGGAGATCTTCCAAAATCTGCCAGCGACACCAATATAGTGGTAATCCCCCTGCTTTTCAAATGATCGATGATGCGTGTTAACATGATTTTTATATCAAGCGAAGTACCGACAGCCCTGAAGTTACTGATCGGATCAATAACCACTACTTTAGGATCGAATACTTGGACATGCCTGTATAAGGATATCAAATGGAATTCAAGCCCGTATGAAGTCGGCCTCTCATTATAAAATTTTAGATGCCCCTTTTTGACCCAGGGTTTAAGATCAGTGCCGATGGAGTGCAGGTTACGCAAAATCTGCTGCTCTGATTCTTCGAAAGCAAAATACAGGCAGCGTTCACCCCGTTTACAGGCTGCATCCACGAACTTGCAGGCAATGCTTGTTTTACCGGTCCCGGCTGTACCTGAAATGAGAATGGTGCTTCCTCTATAATAACCTTCTCCGTCAAGCATGGTATCCAGCTTATCTATCCCGGATGAAACCCTCTCTTCAAAGATCGGGTATTGAAGGCTGAGAGAGGTGATTGGGAACACTTCGATCCCCTTATCGGTTATTATAAAGGGATATTCGTTCATTCCGTGTACTGAACCCCGGTATTTCAGAATATGCAGCCGCCGGGTGGCTATCTGGTTTAAAATCCGCTGATCTAAAAAGACAACGCAGTCCGAAACGTATTCTTCGAGGCCGTGGCGTGTCATTCCGTCCCGGCCCCGCTCACCGGTAATGACAGCCGTAATTCCTTTATCCTTGAGCCATCGAAATAATCTGCGTAATTCAGCTCGTAAAATAGATTCATTGGATAAGCCCGCAAAAAGCGACTCTATGGTATCCAGAACCACCCTTTTAGCTCCGATAGAATTTATGGCTTGTTCGAGGCGGATAAACAGTCCTTCCAGGTCATATTCTCCTGTTTCTTCTATCTCAGTTTTTTCCACATAAACATGATCGATGACCAGACGCTTGAACTCACAAAGTTCCTCTAAATTAAATCCAAGGGCAGCAAGGTTTGTGATAAGCTCATGGGCGGTTTCTTCAAAACACATAAATACACCCGGCTCATTAAACTCAAGGGCACCATGGACTAAAAATTCCATGCCTAAGAGAGTCTTTCAGCATCCAGGCCCGCCACAGACCAGAGTAGCACGCCCTCTTGGCAAACCCCCTAAAGTGATCTCGTCTAAACCCTGGATACCTGTTGGAGCTTTTTCCAAAAAATTATATTTATGAGGCAGTGATTTTTTTTCAGCCAAGCTATCCTCCCTCCCCAGTTTAATGGTGAGACTTCCACCTTAAAAAAATCTTAAAAAGGTTGGAAAATGAATCATTGAACTCAAATATATTTTATTATATATGGATAATCTATAAAATCAAATTTTTCTCAAGCAAGATTATTACTTTATTTTTCTTACAGCTTCTTTTATCTCGATCTGATTGGGGTTGATCTCCAGGGATTTCTCCCAGGCACGCAAAGCTTCAGCCTGATCTCCCAGCTCCAGGAAACAGGAACCGAGGGAATTAAGGATCTCAACCATATTGCCTCTCTGGTTGAGGGCTTTTTGGTAGTAACCCACAGCCGCTTCCGGCTCACCGATGCGTTTGGCCGCCTCTCCCAAATAATAAAACAGCTCAAATTTCTCTGCTCCTGCAGCCGCATAAGGCGAAAG
The DNA here is from genome assembly GCA_964557845.1 of uncultured Eubacteriales bacterium. Lineage (GTDB taxonomy): Bacteria > Acidobacteriota > Aminicenantia > Aminicenantales > Aminicenantaceae > CAZLBV01. The sequence continues at coordinate 3,770 of CAZLBV010000015.1, forward strand.
GGCTTCAATGACTTCCTCAAAATCTTCAGCTATAAGCAGGGCTCGGCAGTAGCTTAAGGCATATTCCAGAGATTCAGGGTTTCCCTCATGGGCTTTTTTCAATTCCGGTATGGCTTGTCCCATCTCTCTCTGGTTGAGAAATTGGT
>CAZLBV010000016.1:0-9129 GCA_964557845.1 uncultured Eubacteriales bacterium
TCTATTCGATAAAACCTTTTCGCCGCAGCAGCGGTTCGACTTCTGGTTCATGTCCCCGGAATTTTTTGTAGAGTTCCATAGGCTCGTCAGTTCCGCCGGCTGAATAAATATATTTTCTAAGGGCTTGAGCTGTTTCCTGATCAAACAGCCCTTTTTGTTTGAAGGCTTCAAAAGCATCTGCATCCAGGACTTCTGCCCAGATATAGCTGTAATAACCAGCGGAATAGCCGCCGGCAAAAATATGGCTGAAATAGGGACTCCGGTATCTCACCACTATTTCAGGTATAAGGCCTATTTTTTCCATGGATTGATCTTCAAATTCAATGGGATCTTTTTCAACCGGTTCTTCAAGCGTATGCCAGTCCATATCTAAAAAAGAAGCAGCTAGGTACTCTACAGTTGCAAAACCCTGGTTGAAGAGGCGGGCGTTGCTGATCTTGTCTATAAGTTCCTGGGGGATAGGTCCACCGGTTTGATAGTGTTTGGCATAGGTTTTGATCACCTCCGGATGAAGAGCCCAATTTTCCATGATCTGGGAAGGGAGTTCCACAAAATCTCTGGGGACGGCAGTGCCGGATAACCTTCTATAGGTGCAGTTGGAAAGGAGGCCATGCAGGGCATGACCAAATTCATGGAACATGGTGGAAGCTTCTTCAAAGGTGAGCAAAGAGGGTTTATCTCCGGTCGGTTTGGTAAAATTACCCACATTGCAGATGATGGGGGTTATCATTTCTCCATTTTTTCGGTACTGTTTCCGGAAGGAATTCATCCATGCTCCCCCACGTTTGCTGGCCCTGGGAAAATAATCTGTATATAGGATCCCTACGTGAGTGCCGTCAGCTTCCTGCACTTCAAACACTGTTACATCCGGATGGTATTTGGGTATATCTGTTCTCTCGATGAATTGAAGGCCGAATAACTGGTTGGCGACATAAAAAACACCCTCCCGTACATTTTCCAGTTTAAAGTAAGGCTTGATGATCTCATCGTCCAGGTCATATTTGGCTTTTTTAAGCTGTTCTGCATAATACCACCAATCCCATGGTTCCAGCTTGAAGTCATGACCTTCTTTTTCGATCAGTATTTGAAGCTCGGCTGCTTCAGTTTTGGCCATTTTTAAGGCAGGATCCCATAACCGGTTGAGCAGGTCATACACATTCTCAGGGACTTTGGCCATATTCTGTTCCAGCACAAAGTGAGCATGGGTAGTATATCCGAGCAGGTTGGCTCTTTTTACCCGCAGGGCAGCCATCTTGGAGAGAATAGCCTTGTTGTCGTATTCGTTGTCGTTATTTCCACGGTTGATATAGGCTTTGAATATCTTTTCCCTCAGATCTCGCTTCTTTGAATATTGAAGAAAAGGGATCATGCTGGGTTTTTGGAGGGTAAATACCCACTTGCCTAAATGGCCCCGTTCTTTGGCCGCTTCAGCTGCGGCTGAGATCACATCATCCGGCAGGCCTGCTAGATCTTCTTCATTTTCGATAACCAGCTCAAAAGCATTGGTTTCTTTAAGAACATTTTCACTGAATTGAAGGGAAAGAACAGCCAGCTCCTGGTTGATATTCCGGAAGATTTTTTTATCTTCAGTAGAAAGGTTGGCTCCCCCCCTGACAAAATCTTTATAGATCTTTTCCAGCAGCATGTTTTGTTCCTGAGAAAGATCAAGTTGATCTTTGGTTTCATATACAGATTTGATCCGGTTAAACAGAGCTTCATCAAGGTTGATGTCATCCCTGAGTTGAGAAAGCATGGGGGCAGTTTCTTTGGCGATCGCCTGCAGGGTCTCATTGGTGTGGGCCGAATTAAGGTTGTCGAATACGTTGCTGACTTTGGTCAGAAGTTCACCGCTCGATTCCAAAGCTTCTATAGTGTTTTCGAAAGTTGCCGGTTCTCCATTAGAAGTTATGGCAGCGATCTCTTTCCTCTGGAGTTCTATTCCCTCTTTAATCGCGGGCAGGAAGTGCTCCTCCCTGATTAAGTCAAAAGGAGGAGTGCCGTAAGGAGTATCAAACTCGCTCAGGAGCGGATTCTCCTTGGTTTCAGGTAGTGTGGTTTGTTCTGTAGTTTGATCTTTTTGATTTGAACAAAATCCGGTCAGAAGTATAAATGCCATTATCAAAAATACACACGATTTAGGAAACATTTTATTTCTCCTTTTTCTTTTCAGGAGTGAGCTGGTTGTATTTTACTAACTCTTCAAGCCACCAATCAGGATATTGTAAGGCGTTTCTTTTCCTGTTTTTTATATCATAGAGCCAGAGGTGATTGTATTTGACCAGCAGCTCATCACCTAATTTCCACCATTCGTTAATAACCGTATTGGCGTTTCTATGGCTGTAATCTGTGAGAAATTCGGCTGCTTGGGCCGGGTCTTTTTTATAGATTTCCAGGGCATGCTGATCGATAAAGGGGGCCATGTCAACTACGGATTTTTCCCATTTTTCCTGGGCTTTCCGGACATCTTGGATGGCAAGGGAGTAGAGAACCTGGGTATGAAAATCCACGTAATCAAAGGCCCAGCGGGCTGAATCCCGGCTGAATTCCCAATGGTCGCCGATTTCAAAAGAGCGGGGTATTCCGGTAACTCCTGCATAAAAAGGCATATAGCAGGATGTATCCTGAGCACCGAATGCGATCCAGACAATACCTCCAATGGGATCAGGCAGCCAGGAACGGCACTGGGTGATAGCTACATATTCGGCCCGGTTGACACCGATAGCCCGCGCGGTGTTATATCTTTCTCCGTTGAGCTCGAATCCATAGGGTAAATGATTAGGATTCTTAAAAGGGCCGCCTTGAAGCCCACGGGTTGGATCAAAGGGAGTGCCTTCGAATTTATCCCGGGTCATGATCATGACATCATAAATGGATAATTTCTTTTCCGGTTTGACGGAAAAAGGAAGGTCCATGTTGGGTGTGTCAGGACTGATCTTTTGAGAAGGAACCACCAGATCAAAAAAGCGCCACAGCCTGCCTCGGGAGCCTTTGCTGCTGGAGGCGCTGTATTCACTGGGGGAGTAAGCTTTTTTCCAGTTGAAAGGATTACCGCTGGCAGGGTCATAGAATCCTTTTTCCTCGGCAAATGAGACCGCATTAGGGGAGAACATAAAATAATCGGGGTTATCCATCTGGATCTCTCCGATACGGGATTCATTCGGACAGACACTGACATGGTCATCCGGAACCCTCTGAGCGCACCACACGGCTCCCGGTTTTCCGCTGTTTGGTGTCCAAAGCGGTCCTACCGGCATGATCTCGAATATCCAGACCTCATTGGGATCGGAGACCGCCAGCATTTCTCCGGTGTCAGTGTGGCCGTAACCATGCTCCTCGCCCAGTGTACCCATGATCTGGATGGCTTCCCGGGCGGTCTTGGCTCTTTCCATGGCGATCAGTGTCAGCATGGTGATATCGAATTTGGCCGCGGGTGTGGTATTTTCCATTTTTTCTTGGCAGCCTATAGTGGATTCACCAATAGCCACCTGTTGGTCATTCATATAACCAAAAGAGCCTTTCATATAGGCATAGGTGTGGGGAACTTGTGGAATCTCCAAACCGGCATAGTCATCGGTATAGGTTTCCCATTTCAAGCCTCCGTCCGGCGGCCAGGTGCGGAACTGGTTGATCCAATAGATCTTGCGCATTGAATCGGGCTCATGATCGGCAGCGGGAATATAACGCCATGTCCAATCACACAAACCACAGTCGCAGGTGTGTGTAGTGATGACCGATCCATCGGTTGAGGCATTCTTTCCCACGATGATAACCGTGCATCCATCCAGAACCATTTCTCGGTCCATTGGGAGGATGTCTTTCTGGGCGTTCAAGAATGGTAAACCGGCGATTATCAGGCCGGCCGTCATGAATAAAGCAAGAAAAAAGATTTTTTTGGAGTTCATGTTCTTCCTCCTAAATTTAGGTTGAGATAATCTGCCTTTAAATAAGGCGGATGAATTACTAAAAAAGAGAAAAACATTCATTAATCTGCAACATTAAAAGTTAATTATGAATTTTGCTTTTAGGTGATTCCATTGAAGAATTATTAAACATGGAAAATATGATTCTGTCAATCTCTATTCCAATTAGATGTTTTTTGCTGACAGAGGGAGGACGGGAAAAAAAGCCGGGGCATTATGCGAGAAGCAAATGCCCCGGCTGTTAATAATAATTAAAATTAATCTTTTTTCTTATAATTAGCTGGTATTTGTATTGCAGATTCTTCTATGCTTTCAGGATGTAATTCCATGACCTCTGTATAGTAAGAAAAAGAGGGTTGATTTTCATCTGATTTGTCGGATTTTTTCCCAAGAGCTTTTTTGGCGAGTCCGCCTAGCCTGCCTTTTAGTCCTCCGCCTGATTCCTCTTCTTTTTCTTCAGCTTCGCCGCCTTCCTTAGTGGAAAAGAATTTCCCATCGATCACAACAGGATATCCTTGGATCTTTTTCATTTTTTGAGCAAAGGAGGCTGTGTCCTGGTCGGCCTTAGCTCCTTCTCCGCCCATTTGGGTGAAAATAGAGAGCCAATTTGTTCCCAGAATATCGGCTTGCATTTGATCGAGGTCCACACCCATAGCCTTCATATGTTCACTGGAAAAATCGGATTCTTCCTGCTGGCACTGTTCGATGTCACCGGTTAAAGGTGTCGTCCATACATCAGTGATAAGACGGGTTGTTCCTTTTTCTCCGGTTGCGGTGTTCTCCCATTCGGTTAACCAGGTCACGATGAATTTTTTGGAAGGAAAATTGTTGATAGTCTTTGATTCGCCGGTTTCTTCTACCTTAAATTCATTCTTGGTGATTTTGATATCGCTTTCATCCTCATATTCGGTTTCTCCGGCTTGTTCTTCTGCTTTTTCACCAGTGTCATAGGAAATCTCTTCGATAGGCATGACCTTGTACTCTTTTTTCTTGTGATTTATTTCATAGATGGTCATAGCATTAAGATCGATGATCCTCCCGGTATTACCTGAGGAAAGCGCAAATTTTCCTGCTAGTTTTCCTACCAGACCTTTACCTTTAAAATCGCTTTCAGCATCGACAACTTTTTTCATGCCCGAGATTTTTACTGTTTCTACAGTTTTAAATGTCCCGAATTTTGCGAAGTTGATCTCGGATTTGTTTTTCTTGACCACTCCTGCCCAGATCGAACTGGATAATAAAAGTGTAGCAATAAATAATACTATGAGTTTTTTCATGATTTCTCCTTAAATTGATTATTAAATTAATTATTTAATTTATATTATATATAAAATTTATAGTATAAAGTGAGGTTTTTGTCAAATAGAAGAATTAAATTTATTTAGTAATGTTACTATATACGTACTAAGGCTTTGATAACACCATCTTTATAATCTGAAACCAGTTTAAACGCATCTCCAGCATTTTCCAATTCGAAAATATGAGTCACCATAAAATCCATATTGTCCCCTGCTCTATCCAGAAATGAAACGGCTTCTGCTAAAAGCCCGTTCTGGCGCCGGACATTGGTTATTTTGATCTCCTTCCTTCGCATTTGATGGGCATCGAAAGAGATTCTGTTATTTTCAGGAATACCGATAATGAGAAGATGGCCTCCGGGTTTTAGCAGTGATACTGCTTGATCAAGAGCGGGTTGATCCCCGCAGCATTCGAATACCGCATCCAACTCTTCGGGATAAACATTTTTGATCTCTTTAACTATGTCGCATTTATCTGGATTGCCTGTCCAGATTGCTCCTGCTTTTAGAGCCGCCTGGAGGCGGCTTTCGATCTTGTCGGTCATGAAAATCTTATCAATGCCTCCTTCTTTAGAAGTAAAGGCGGTACAGAGTCCGATCGGTCCAGAACCAAGAATGGCAACCGCTTCTGTGGGCTTAGGCTTCAGCAGCTGAAGCGCATAGAGGCTGATGGATAAAGGTTCTGCCAGCACTCCGCGGGTAAAGGGCATGCTGTCGGGAAAAGGGAAACAATTTTTTTCAGGCATTACGATATATTCAGCCAAACATCCTTCCATCTGTCCAGGACAGCCTAAGAATTTTAGCTGCCGGCAGGTATGAGGGCGACCGATCTTGCATTGATCGCAAGAACCACAAGATACAGCAGGATCGACGGTTACCCTGTCCCCGATCTGTATAGATTGCGCTTTTTCCCCTGTTTTTACTACAGTGGCGGCACATTCATGTCCAATAGTGAAGGGATAGTTTATTATTTGATCCCCAATGGCGCCCTCTTTATAATAATGAATGTCCGAACCGCAAATTCCCACATTTTCGATCTTAAGCAAGACTTCGTCTTCACACATGATCGCAGGCTCAGCAATATTTTGCAGTTCAATAGTTCTTGGTTGGACCAATCGAGCAGCCTTCATGATTGTCTTCCTTTTGATATTTTGAACTTGTTGACAATTTATTTCAATTAGAACTGTCTGAAATGATCATAAAAAATTCCCTGCTTAATTGATGATGGATAATACCAAGACTCAGTATTTGTCCATAATTGGGTTCATTCCTGTCGAGAAAAGGATACCAGTCTGTTATAATAATAATGATTTAAATTTACTTGATTTGGATGAATCGAATGATAACCAGTAATATCTGCGCAGTTATTTTTGACCTGGACGGAGTCATTGTTGATAATATGAAATATCACAGAGCCGCCTGGGAGAAATTCTTGCTAAAATATGCTCCCGGGATCGAAATAGATGCTTTCTCCAGGCATTTCGGGAAAAGAAACGAAGTCTTGCTCAAGATGGTTTTTAAACGCAGTCTTTTACCTGAAGAAGTAAAAAAATATGGAGATGAAAAAGAATTTCTCTATCGTGAGTTATATGCAGAAGATATTGAAACTGTTTCCGGTCTTATAGGGTTTTTAAAAGTATTGAGGAAAGATCAGATCAAAATTGCAGTGGCATCGGCTGCACCTCCGGAGAATGTGGATTTTGTGCTCGATAAAACCGGAATAAGAGAGTTTTTTAATGTGATCCTGAGCGCTGATGATGTGAAAAGAGGAAAGCCTGATCCGGAGATCTATCTCAAGACAGCACATAAGTTAGCCTGTTCTCCCCGATCCTGTCTTGTTTTTGAAGATTCTATTCCAGGAATACAAGCTGCCAAGAATGCAGGCATGAAGGTTGCAGCTCTTACTACAACCTATCCTCCTGCCGAATTTAAAGATGCAGATTTGATTATTAATGATTTTACCGGGATAGAAATGGATATGGTGCATAGGATTAAGGTATAAAAACTTTTTTTATTATGTTTTTTTTGCATGAAATTTAAATATATTTTTACTTAGGAAAAAAGAATGAAAAAAATTAGACATCTTATTAATAAGTCCAAAGTGCTTTTTGTCATGACTGGATTTCTTGTATTTTCAATAAACTCAGATTATTCCTGGTCCATCCAGGATAACCTAAATGTTGAAAAGATAGTCGAAGAAGCTGCGGTCAGACTTGCCAATTATCCCCAATTAAAAGACTGGCAGGTTTCAGTGCTTTCGACGGCTTATAGGATGGATAAAAACTGGGAACCGGAGAAAAAAACCATTGTCAGAAAAACAGTCACGGTTAGGGATAAAGATAGAACCGAGGACATCATAAGCGCGATCGAGATAGAAAAGGAAAAAACCAAGGATGTTACGGAGAAATTCAGGCAGGACGCCTTAAAAGAAAAGAGGAAACGTGAGGAAAGAAGAAACAAAGGTCAATTTGACAATGGAGGGGGTCGCAGAGAATTATCCATGGATGATATGTTTCCTTTTGGTGTTGAGGAACGTAAAAATTATATATTTAGACGTCTTAAAGACACAGAACTGGAGGGTATTTCTGTTTTTATTCTGGAAACCAAGGCCAAAATGCGAACAGATAAATATTATGATGGAAAATACTATATAAGCAAGAATGATTATCAAGTTATTAAAGCTGAACTTCACCCTGCGAAAAATCCTTCGGTTCTCAAATTATTTGAAATGGAAGCTTATTTCCAGGTTATTCCAGGTGGATACTTTGTTTTACAAAAGACTAAGGTCAAGATTCATGTGGGGCTGGTTATAAAGAATATCCGGATGGATGCAGAAGAGGAATATTCTGATTATGTTGTGCTGGAAGAATAAAGCATAAAATTGTTTGGATCAATAGAGGACCTGGTCTTCTCCTCTCTCCTCGATCATTTCTTCTACTTCTTTCAAGATCATCTTTTTTCTTTGAAGGCAGGCGTTTCTTTCATCATAAGTCAAATAAGCAGCTGTCGCTTTTTTGATTTTTTCATAGGTGAGGTTTTTTAACTTGTCGATGAATTCTTTGGGGAGCTGCAGAAAATACATGTCTCGTTTCATTCCGGTTTTTCCATAGATGAGTTGATCTACAAAAAATCGCTGGGTCCGGAAAGACCGGGAATGATCGATCAATATTAATCTCCAATCTTTGGTATAACGAATATTCTGTTGGCTGCGGTCTGTATTTGCAATCAGGCTGTCAAAAGCTCTCTGAAGATAAGTGGCTTTATCACAGGAATCCTTTTGTTCTGCAGGGATTTGTATTTTTTTCTTATTTCTTTCCAATTCGCTGATAGCCGTATCAATCCATAGCTGCAAAGAACCCTTTCTTCCACCCAATGTTCTCTCAACCGTTGGTGGAATCATATTTAGTCCCAAAATTTTGTCCAGTCTATAAGCAGCAATTTCCGCTTCCCACTTGTCAGTAATGCCGGCGCCAACACCGCTTGGCCTTTTCCAGACAGCATAAGCTTCTTTTTCAGCATTTCGCAGTAAAAGTTTTTTTGGTTTTGTCACACCTTCTCCAATGTTTTCACTGGAGATGATATCCGCTGTTTTTAAAAAGTTTTCCCAATAAGTTCTTTCTTTTAATTCCTCAGGGGAAAACTGAGGCGATAGATCGTAAAAAAATGTTAGCACTAAAATAAACAAAAATAAGAAGGATATGCTGAATTTCATTTTCCCCTCATTTAATTTCTATCATAATGTTATTAGAGAGTCAATTCACATATTTTACTGAAGTTCCCCCATTTTTTTTAATCACAGAGCAAAAGGATGGAAAAGGATATGTATAAATCTCTCAGAAAGACGTGGTTTTTCCCCAGCGAGGAAAAACCACTCCCATTCCTCACAGCACTCCCCTCGAGTTTCACTCGAG
>CAZLBV010000017.1:0-6945 GCA_964557845.1 uncultured Eubacteriales bacterium
GGGATGAACCAGCGTTTCATGATAGTAAAACTCATCCTTTACTGTAGTCTGAACCAAACCGTCCAGAAACAAGATATTCCCGAAGTGCTCATTGGCAATGATCTCGATCAGCTGATAGTCTGACTTTTTCCGGAATAAGATCTCGCCGGTCATGAAGAATATCCCGGAAGAAGGAGAATGAAACTCGCGAATTTCCCTTAAAACCTTTGTTTTTTTCTCTTTTCTCATGTTTACAATGTCCATATATAAGGATTTTTATCGGTGATGACCTGACCTTTATCCAGGCTTTCAAACAGATATGCCGGCAAAATGAAATAAGTCCTATGCATTTCCGGACGGTAAAACCGCACCCCATCCCGATTCAGGGCACTAAATCTTGATCTTATCTTTTCTTCGGCTGAATCTAAAGATGCCTTATCCTTGGCCGCAGCTAAAAATCCCCAGGGAAGTCCAAAAGATAAAATAAAGACCCAGAACGGCTTAACCTCGGGAAATACCTTTCTCAAGGTCTGATAACAGGATACGAAAAATTCATGATGGACCATGTCCGCGCTGCCGGCCTGCATGACGAACAGCCCCTTGTCTTTAAGTTTGCTGCTGATAAGCTGATAAAACTCTTGAGTAAAAAGCATAACTGAGGGGCCTTGATTGACCGGTTCTGTCAGATCGGAAATGATCATATCGTACTTATCTCGTGTCTCCTCCACAAAACGGCGGGCATCCCCTATGACAAGCTCAGTTTTAGGATGGTCGAAGGCTCCCTGCGACCATTCCGGAAGATATTGTTTACAGATCTCGATCAACTCTTTGTCAATATCTACCATAGTCACCTTTTCAACCTCAGGATAGCGCAGAACCTCCCGGATGGTAGCCCCTTCACCCCCTCCTAGGATCAGAACATGCTTGAGATTGGGATGGTTTAACATCACCGGATGCACCAGAGATTCATGGTAAATATATTCATCGATCTGAGCGGACTGGATCTTTTTATCCAGAAACAGCATCTTTCCGAAAAATTTATTGGTAAAACACTGGATCATCTGGAATTTTGACCGGCCTTGATATAGGAGTTTATCGATCTTAAAACTCCGGATATAATCCCGGGAAAATGGTTCGTCGAAATAAAGGCCCTCTTTAACCATGGACTGATTATATCAACATAGAGCGTCCAGGTAAATAAAGTTACTTGCCGGAAGCATTCAGGTAGCCTAAAATAAGATTTCCAATGAACAATAATAGATATGGATTCAGATTGATCATGAATAAGAAATTTTGCCCATTCTTTTCAATTAGGAGCCGGAAATGAGCATTCATAATCTCGAACGGATATTTAATCCATTTCGTATAGCTCTTATCGGTATCTCACCCAACCCCAACAGTGTGGGTGGAAAAGTCCTCAGCAACCTGGTGGGAGGAGGATTCCGGGGGGTAGTATATCCGGTCAATCCTACCAGCGAGGCCGTCCTGGGCATTCAATGCTATCCGGATGTAAACAGCCTCCCCAAAACTCCGGACCTCGGGGTTATCTGCGCGCCGGCTCCTCAGGTCCCGGACATGGTTAAAGAATGCGGAGAGGCCGGCATCTTCGGCCTTATCATCATGTCCGCCGGATTCAGGGAGATAGGTCCGGAGGGAATGGCACTGGAAGAAAAGATCCTTGCGGAAAAATCCAATTACGAAGACATGAGGATAATCGGCCCGAATTGTCTGGGTATAATCATCCCGGGACAGAATCTAAATGTCAGCTTCGCCGAAGGCATGCCCAAAAAAGGCCGGGTGGCCTTTATCTCTCAATCCGGCGCCCTGTGCACTTCTGTTCTCGATTGGGCCATCGAAGAAAATATCGGTTTTTCTTATTTTGTTTCCATCGGCAACACACTGGATGTCGACTACGGCGATCTGATCGATTACTTCGGAGAAGATGAACAAACAGAATCCATTCTGCTGTATATCGAATCCATTACCCGGGCCAGAAAATTCATGACTGCAGCCCGGGCTTTTGCCCGCACCAAACCGATCGTGGCTTACAAAGCCGGGAGGTTCCCGGAATCGGCTCGGGCTGCAGCATCCCATACAGGAGCCATGGCTGCTGAAGATGCGGTCTACGACGCTGCCTTCCACAGGATCGGCATATCCAGGATCTTTGATATCGGAGACATTTTTGACTGCGCCGAACTGATCGGCAAAAACAAGATCCCGCGGGGCCCCAGGTTGGGGATCATCACCAATGCCGGAGGCCCGGGTGTAATGGCCAGCGATACCCTGCTGGCCCATAAAGGAGAATTGGCTCATCTTTCTGAAGATACCATGGCACAGCTCAATGAAATGTTGCCTCCCATCTGGTCGCATGGAAATCCAGTGGATGTTTTAGGGGATGCCCGATCCAAAAGAATAGTCAAAACCACAGAAATTGTGCTTCAGGATAAAAATGTGGATGCTGTTCTCATCATCCTCACGCCTCAAGCCATGACCAATCCCACCAAGATCGCTTCTGTCATTTACCCTCTTGCTGAAACACACAAAAAACCTCTGCTGGCTGCCTGGTTGGGTGGAAAAAAAATGCGGGAAGGGATCCAGATCCTCAATGATAACGGGATCTCCACCTATGAAACTCCGGAACAGGCCGTGCGAGCTTTCATGACCCTGGTGGATTACTCCCGCAATCTGGAAAGTTTGTATGAAACTCCGGAAGATATACCCGTGGAATTCACTTTAGACCGGAAAAAGATCCGGGAGCATTTTGATTCTCTGATCAGCGAAGATAAAGAGATGCTATTTGAAGAGGTCTCAAAAAAACTGCTGGAAGCCTATGGCATCCCCACTTCAGCACCCCAGGCAGCAGCAACAGTGGAAGAGGCGGTCAAGGTCGCCGGAGATATCGGGTATCCTGTGGTTTTGAAGATCTTCTCACCTGATATCATCCATAAGACCGATGTCGGAGGGGTGGCTCTTGATCTTCAAGATGAAAAAATGGTGAGGGAAGCCTATGAGCGCATGCTGTCCGGAGTACGCTCCAGTTTACCCGAAGCCCGGATCAATGGTGTTTTCATCCAGAAAATGATAAAGGAAAAAAACAGCATCGAAATGATCCTGGGGATCAAAAAAGATCCTGTGTTCGGGACCGTGCTTATGGTGGGCTCGGGAGGTATCACTGCCGAGCTTTTCAAAGATTATGCCCTGGGATTTCCTCCTTTAAACGAAAATCTGGTGTCCAGAATGCTGGAATCTTTAAAGATCTGGCCTTTGCTTAAAGGCTACCGGGGGCACCCGGCGGTCGATCTCAAGAAGCTCATCGAGATAATCATCCGGCTGTCATATATAGCGGCGGACTATCCTGAGATCCAGGAGCTGGATATCAATCCCCTGTTGGTATCAGAAGAAACAGCAGTAGCCCTGGATGCCCGGATCGTGATCGACAAAGAGGCTGTTGCCAAGGAGATGAAACCTTATTCGCACCTGGCCTTAAGGCCTTATCCGGAAGAATATGTTCGTCCGGCTGAACTCAAAGATGGAACTCCCATTATCTTGCGTCCAATAAAACCCGAGGATGAACCCATGTGGTTTGAGCTCTTGGGAAGCTGCTCTCGCGAATCCATTTATTCACGGTTCCGCTACTTTTTTCACTGGCGCACCCATGAGGTGGCTTCCCGGTACTGTTTTATCGACTATGACCGGGAGATAGCCATCGTGGCTGAGCTGAATGAGAATGGAAAACGCCGGCTGCTGGGGGGGGGAAGGCTGGTAGCTGATCCTGATCACGAATCCGTGGAATATGCGGTTCTGGTGGGCGATGCCTGGCAGAATAAGGGATTGGGCAGCCTTCTGACCGACTACTGTTATGAGATCGCCCAACACTGGGGGCTTAAGTACATGGTGGCCCAGACCACAACCGATAACCACCGCATGGTGGCTGTCTTCCGCAACAAAGGTTTCACCATCAAAACCGAGCCCGGCTCTACTCTGGTGGAAGTGTCCAAGAAGTTGAATTGAGAAATTGCGTTTAAGCTTTTTCCTCCCCTGAAGGGATTTTTTAACTTTTGTATTTTCTTGATTACAAATCCGAATGGATAAATTATTTGATATACTTGACAGACATAAAAATATGTATTACTTTGTAATACAGTGGAGATGTAAAATGAGTCAAACAATGACTGTTAGGATCCCCGATGATTTAAGCAAAGACTTAAAGGAAATCAGTAAAAAGGAAGGCATCCCTATCAGCAATTTAGTACGTGAATCCTTAAAAAAATACGTTATGCTCTACCGATTCCGTAAATTAAGGGAAATGGTCTTACCTTTTGCTGAAGCACAGGGTATTCTAACGGATGAAGATGTTTACAAACAGATTTCATGAAAGTTCTACTCGATACGAACGTCATTTTTTCTGCATTTGCTGCCCGAGGGCTGGCTCATGCGGTATTCGAACTTTGCCTGGAAAAGCATACAATCCTTATCAGTGAAACCATTTTATCTGAGTTGTCTTCTCATCTGATAAAAAAATTAAAAATACCCCAGGAAGGTGTGCATTTGATCATCGATTTCTTAAGAGAAAGCTGTTTTCTGGGCGAAGTAGCTTTTGTCAACAATACCGCCTGTCGAGATAAGAAGGATGTTCATATACTCGGATTGGCAGAAAAAATACGGCCGGAGTTCATAGTCACCGGGGATGAAGATCTTCTTGTTCTTAAACAATACAAGAATACCTTGATCGTAAACCCCAGAGAATTCTGGGAAAAAGAGAAAAAAAGAAACAAATGACTCTCAGGAACCTTTAAACTTATTTCCAATGGTTGAGATTGACTTCCTGAGTCGTGCCCTTGAAAAGTAGTGTGGCGCAACCGATTTTTTTATAGAAGAAGCTTCTCAACCAATTCAGACTATTTAATATATTCAAATTTTAATATTTCACTTTCTGTTTCACCATAAATGGTAGATCCATCATCCGATATTATCATCTGATAAATTTCCTTATCTAACTCAATTTGCTCGATCATTATTCCATTGTTATCCAGAACATAAATGATATTGCTTAGGTTTGCTGGGTCGTTTTCTTTATTGTTCCAGTACTTGCCTGAATATAATAAAAATATTTCATCGAGTTTTTGGTTATAGCAGATGTCAAGATACCCAAATCTGGTTTTTTCACTATAAGTCATTGTATAGAATTGACCAGCAGCAACTATCTCATATTCAGGGGAAAATGGATCTATTCCCTTTTCGTGCAGTTTCTTAATTTAATATAACATAGTCTCAGGATTATTGAGAACTAGGAAAAATTATTATCTTGTTTTGAGGTAATTTTTTAAATCTCGATAGTAATTTTCACCGGCATGAATTTCCTGCATAAAAAAATTTCTAATAAAAAAATATTACAGAGGGATTTTTATAATTTGTTTATTTTCTGTACTAAGAATCAACCTGGCTGGAATTACATGGGCGTATGTATAATATCCAGTTAATAATTTTAAGGTTTTATTCTGTGGATCTTAACTCTTGTTCTATCCGTTCCGCTAAAAACATTTTTAGTAACGATTGGTAGGGAATATCTCTTTTATTTGCAAGTAGTTTAAGCTCGGCCAGCATTAGCTCAGGCAATCGTAAAGATATGGTTTTAAGAGATGGTTTCAGATCTGGTGAAATAACCTTTCTGGCATTTTCCCAATCGATGTATTCAGTTGAATCTTCCTTAGCCCAGAATTCGCGCTCTTCATCCTCGGATTTAAACTTAGGTATTTTTTTGGTATTCATGATTTTTCAAAAACCTTTCGCTCTTTTTTGTTCATATCTCTCGCCGATATAACTCTTATAAGCTTTTTTCTTATTGTAAAAACAATAAATAGTTTTCTTTTTGCATCCGTGATGCCTAATGCATAATAGCGAGATCCACTCTGCGAATGCTTCTTATCTAGGCCCGCAACCAAGGGACGATTGAAAAAAACTTGTTCACATTCAGAGGCTGAAACACGATGCTTCTCCCAATTTTTGAGAAGGTTTCCTTCGTCCCATTCAAAACCTTCCCAATCTGCAACCTCAAAATGGCTTTTCATAAATTTTGTATATATCAAACATATACATATGTCAAGAGAAATGTGAAATTAAGAATTGAGATCCATGATACACAACCAGAGGGAGGCTGCAGGGATTTTGATGACATAAGAAAGGCTGCTCTTAATTTAAGCGGCTATTCGTTTAAGTTTAGAGTCAAAGTGAGCCTCTTTTAGAAATGGACTCAATGGGGAATCAGGAGCTTTCTAATTATTGGAAAGCACTTATGGTTTTCTGCCGATAAAGTATTTCAATCCTTGTTTTAATGGAAGGAACTTCTAAACTATAGTAACAACTCAGCTTATGGCGAGTAGTGATGTGTTTCAATCCTTGTTTTAATGGAAGGAACTTCTAAACAATGGCTACGCTTGGGCCTGTGCTTATTATTCTGCCGTTTCAATCCTTGTTTTAATGGAAGGAACTTCTAAACAAACAACTTAACATTACCAAAATATTCAAACAATTGAGTTTCAATCCTTGTTTTAATGGAAGGAACTTCTAAACAACTCAAGCGATAAGATAAGTAATATAGTAATTAAGTTTCAATCCTTGTTTTAATGGAAGGAACTTCTAAACAGGCTGGGTTTTCCGATGTAACAGTAAATGATCTTAGGTTTCAATCCTTGTTTTAATGGAAGGAACTTCTAAACATATTAATCGTTAATTTCGATATACTCGGTGCAGACTAGTTTCAATCCTTGTTTTAATGGAAGGAACTTCTAAACGCTTTAAGCAGGAAGACGGAAAGAGGAAGGCTTGGAAGTTTCAATCCTTGTTTTAATGGAAGGAACTTCTAAACATAGCTACACTTGCAATGTCAGCCCTGCTCGTGGGGCGTTTCAATCCTTGTTTTAATGGAAGGAACTTCTAAACACCGCGATCCTATTTCCAGCTTATCGT
>CAZLBV010000018.1:0-2554 GCA_964557845.1 uncultured Eubacteriales bacterium
GCCGCTGCTTTGAGTATCTTCCAGGATTATTTTTTACGTTTGATGGCGAAGCACTCGATTTCAGGGGAACCGTTGCCACATTCAGAAATATAATGTTGATCAAGCGAAAGTAGCCTGTTCATGCTGCTACTCTAAACTGAACTTATCTGGATATATTCAGGCAAATTAGCTATAATGCTCCAGAATTAAACATAAAAAATGAAACCTTTTTACGGATCTTGTTATTTTTTAGCCCAAGCTGTCTCCCGTATCTTTTTCAGGCTTTCTGTAAAAGGACGAAAAAATATCCCCAGAGAAGGAGCCTTTATTGCGGCCAGCAACCACATTGCTTATACCGATCCTGTTGTTATCGGCTCTATCATGAAACGAGAGATCGCCTTTATGGCCAAGGCCGAACTCTTCAAAACTAAATTTATGCGAAAACTGCTGGCGAAACTTAATGCCTTTCCCATTCACAGGGGAAGATCGGATATTGCTTCTTTCAAAACCTCTATAAACATTCTTACCGGCCTTAAGATGCCTCTGCTGGTCTTTCCCGAAGGCACCCGGATCTTGACCGGGGAACTGGGACAGCCAAAGAGGGGCACGGCCTTTATTGCCTCCCAAACCAAGGTTCCCATTCTCCCGATCTATATTGAAAACAGTGACCGCCTACTCCAGTGTGCTTTGTTCATGCGGCGGATAAAGATCAGGATCGGCCGCCTTATCGGATATTCGGAATACCAAGACCTTGTCTCCCACAGTAGTAAATACAATGAATTTTCCCAGTTAGTCATGGAAAGAATTCAATCGCTTAAAGACGAAAAAGCAGAAGATAAAAAACCAGAAGATAGAAGATAGGAGATGGAAGAAAATCAAACCTTTAAGTTTTAAGTGTTAGTCAAAATAAGCGACAAAAGATGAATCTACAACAAAAATTCCTCATTTACCCATCCACCCATTGACTCATCTACTTATATACCCATCCATTTCTTCCATTTCGTATGTTTGCCTACCCATGAAAAATTCAAAAACTTATTTGGTTTGCAAAGTTTATGAGACAGATTGACTTTTTAGAGGGGCTGTCTATACTGGACATAAAATGAGCGAGATTAAGGAGAAGTAAAAGTGGCAAAAAATATTAAATCAATCAGCCGCCGGGATTTTTTTCATATGACAGCAGGCGGTGTGGCTTGTTTGGCTGTGCCCAGCAGCTCTTCAAGTCAGGAAAAAGTCCAGGAACACGCACCGGATACAAAACAGCCCCCAAAGATCCAGACCAATATAGAAGAAATTAGAAATATTCCCAAAACCGGGGACTCCATGCCGGGAAAATTCCCTGGAAAGGTGGTGAAGCTTTCCACCGCAAGCGCTTCAGACAATGGAAATATCGACAGAAATAAAGTAAGCGAGTGTATGAAAAAGGGGATGCTGGCTCTCACGGGAAAGTCCGACCTGAAAAGCGCATGGAGTGAATTCGTAAGGCCGGATGACGTGGTCGGGATCAAAGTAAATCCCATAGGGGGTAAACTGCTTTCTACTAAACCTGAGGTCGTTGAGGAGATCATCCAGGGTATCATGTCTGTAGGCGTACCTAAAGAGCGCATCATCATCTGGGACCGGCGAATGTTCCAACTAGGAGAAGCCGGTTTTACAGCGGAGCGTTTTCCTGGGATAGAAATATCTGGGACCGAAATGGAAGGCCCCAACGGTGACTTTTATACCACAGAAGGAGAGCTCTGGAGCCGAGATAATATCGACCGTGAATATGCGCCCTATTTCGCCGATATAGAAGGAAAATATGATAAAGAAACTCTTCTCTATATGATCAATGAGGGCAAATACTCTTATTTCACCAAGATCCTGACAGAAAAGTGCACCCGCATAATCAATGTACCCGTCCTGAAAAATGCAGGAGCTGCCGTAACCTTATGCCTTAAAAATCTTGCCTACGGCTCTTTGAGCAACACTTCCCGTCTCCACCGTCTCTGGAATGAATCCGTAGCAGAACCCTGCGCTTTCCCCTGCCTGCGGGACAAAGTCAGCTTAAACATCGTCGACGGACTTCAGGCTTGTTACGATGGCGGCCCGGGAGCTAATCCCAAATTTATCTGGGATGCGAATATTATGCTCTTCGGGACCGACCCGGTGGCTGTAGATACCATAGGGTATAAATTTATACTTAAGGAACGGATGGAGCGCGGTGTTCAGCAGCTGGAAGACAAACGCCGCCGGGCATTTCTTGAAAACGCAGAAAATCTAGGTTTAGGCACCTGCCAGGAAGACAAGATCAACCTTACTGAAATTGATTTAAATTGATGAGCTGTCGAATAACTTCTCTCCGGCTGTTATTAAGACAGGCCTTTCTTCTCATGTTGATCTTTGTCACCTCTGCAAACAATACAAATGGATATACCGGCTGTTTTTCTCAAGAATCCCAAATTTTAAAAGATGAACAAGAACAATTTCTGCCGAAAAGCGGGGAAGTGCAAGGATGGAGAAGTCCAGATCCCGTTTCTCATTACAATCGGGAAAGCCTCTACGGTTATATTAACGGTGGTGCCGAGATATTCCT
>CAZLBV010000019.1:0-13548 GCA_964557845.1 uncultured Eubacteriales bacterium
TAAAAAATGCCGATATAAAATGAATATTATAAACCACAATCTGAAGAAAAAAGTGTTTTCCGTAAAATATTCCAACTTCATGATAATAAATTGGTTATCATTACTATCGGCATTTTTTATGAATAGTTCAGGTTAGCAAAATAGGCCGACACAACAAAGGCTAAATATCATGTGAAAATAGAGTTACTTATACGTAATTCTTATCTGAAATCGATCTTGTCACAATATAATTTAACGTCGGCCTCTTTTGCCCTGCGGGCGGACCAATCTCAACACAAACACTTCACTGCCCTGAATTCGAGGGAACTTCCAGTCCTTCTTTTCCTGGTCCACCAAAATAAGGTATTTTATTTCAATAAAAAGTTTTTTATAATTGAATGACAGGTTTGGAAGAGAATGAATAACATAATCGACTTTTTTTCGAATCTAAAAGCCCATGAAATTGTTCTTTGGTGTTTAATTGTTTTTCTTTTGGTTTGGGAATTTATCATTCAGAGAAGGCTGCGCCGGCCTTTGGAATATGATGTTAAAGAGTTGAAAAGCAAATTACGCAAACTGGACTTTTCTGCCGAACTTTCAAAAAAAGAAATAAAAGAATTGTATAAAAAAATGAAGCTGGCGGAACAGGAAATCCAGGAAATCAAAAGAAGAAAGAAAGCTGCTGAGGAGAGAATCCCTGGAGGAAAGTTAAAAATAAATAAACAGCATATACTTATTATCCGGATGATCGAGAGTACGGAAGAAATGAAGGTCCCGGCTGATTTGGCCGTGGCCTACTATTTACATGTATTTAAAGATAAAAATCGATCCAATTATACGGAAGTTTTAGGAGATTTGGTTGAATATAAATTAGTTGATCTTGTATCGGAAGATGGTAATACCTATGTTGTGCTTACAGAAAAAGGTTTGAAAAGCGCTCAGGTCATAAAAAAAATGGGGAAGTGAACAGCGGTTCTATTCACTGAAAACTTCGGCCGTAAATTTTTGAATACGCGCACCTTTTTTCCATTCATCCTCATCCAGTCCGGCTTTCATACTGCCGTGTTTGAGAAAAGTTTCGAGATCCCAATTCCATTCCACCGGTACTTGAGGGAGCAGTAGACCTTTATTGTAACCTTTTGAGATGATGATCCCATGTTTCCCAATCTCTATTTCAGAAACATCCTCGACATCTTCTGGAAGACTCAGTATGGAAATCTCGATTTGGGTATCCGGCAGTTCCTCTTCAGTAACAGAGGCAAACCTGTAATCCTGAGTAGCGGCCTGAATAGCTGCCTCGATGATCGTTTCATACAGGGGCTTATAGGGAAGAGGATAGCCTATGCATCCCCTTAATTTCTGGTTGGTTTTTAGAGTAACAAATGCTCCGCGTTTTTCCTTAAATATTTTGTCTTTTATTTTTATTGTTAGTGTTTTTCCGGTTTTGAGGTAGTGGTTTATTGCCTTCCGGGCTAATTCCAGCAAAAAAAGTTTTTGGTTTTTATTGAGTTCCATATTTTTATACCTTAATTTCCTTTAAGGAAAGTTTAATAGGTTTAAGTTTATATATGTCCTTAAAATCAATTTGGAATGATTTAAGTACATATGTACTATTTTTCCCAGGATGGATATCTATCAGAAGCTTGCCTATTCCAAGGGGATTAAAGAAAGTCTTTTTATTTGTTCTCTCAGATGAGAGCGAAAAAAATCCGATGATACTGTCTGAGAAAAGATCGTTCAAGGAAAAGAATATATTTTCTTTAAATAAAACATCTGGAGATGAATGGATTAAATTCTCAATAAAATATCTGTGTCCGCGTTTATGTCCAAGAAGATACCCAACGATATCTTTCTCTGTATAAAGCAGAACAGCAGCCTTGAGTTCTTTTGCCGCCCTTGGCGAAATGTATGCATCCATTGTTTTTAATTATACATAATAATATCTATTTATAAAATAGGCTATACTCCGGGGATGTTAAATGACTAAGTATAAAAAAATAAAAATTGGTACTTGCATTTAGTGGTTGGTTTTTCTATTCTTCTGATGATGAACAAAGTTCATTTAGAAAATTTAGGGGAGAATATTAATCTGATGAGACCTGCAAATAAATATGTTTGGATTGTGGTCATGACAGCCGCTTTAATCATGTTTTCAGCATGTGCAGGAGAGCCGGAACATGTCACTGTACAGCATGTGCTGATTGCCTTCAAAGGTTCCATACCTGAAGAAAAAGTTACCAGGACAAAAGAGCAGGCAAACGAGTTAGCTCAGAAGATCTTCGAGCGTGCCAAACAGGGAGAGGATTTTGACGGTTTGGTTAAAACTTACACGGATGACAGTTATCCCGGCATATACAGCATGTCTAATGTGAATATTCCTCCTGATGAGGATAAAGGAGAATTCGCCCGCACCCGCATGGTCAAAGCTTTTGGGGATATAAGTTTCAGTTTATCCAAAGATGAGGTGGGATTGGCAGAATATGATCCTGTAGACAGTAAGTATGGATGGCATATTATTAAACGTATCGATTGACCCAAGGGACCTGGATAATCCAATGGTTTGGGTTATCCCCTGTTTTTTTTTTAATTTAATAAGGAGGTCTTAATTTGAGCAAATCATTTTTCAAGTGCTTTATTATTTGTAGCTTTTTATTTCTGATTGGATTGGTATCCTTATCCTGGGGAGAAGGAGTGACCAAGCTCCTGGAAATTGATACCTATCTGGAAATGGAATCTATCAGCAGCCCGAGTATATCGCCGGACGGAACCCAGATCCTGTTTACGAGGGGATGGGTGGATAAAATGAATGACAAGCAGGCCGGCAATCTTTGGATTGTAGACGTTGAAGGTAAAAGAATAAGAGAATTGACCCATGGAGACTGGCGTGATTCTTCTCCGGTCTGGTCACCAGATGGGAAAAAGATCGCCTTTCTTTCTGACAGAGACGGAACCACGCAGATACATGTATTGTGGTTGGATACCCGTGAAGTAGCTCAGCTCACTCATCTTGACCGTGCTCCTTCTGACCTTACGTGGTCACCGGATGGGGAAATGATCGCTTTTACCTCATTTGTTCCGGATACCGAACCGATCTTGTCTGTGAAACTGCCGAAGTTTCCCAGAGGAGCTAAACTGGCCGACCCGGCGGTTCTGGTTGACCGGTTGAGCTGGGCAAGAGATGGACGGGGACCGATTCCCAAAGGCTACACCCATATTTATATGATCGATGCAGAATTGGGTGGCACTCCCAAAAAGGTTACCGAGGGGGATTATTCTCATAGTGATCCTCAATGGTCATCGGATGGTAAAAAAATATTTTTCAGTGCCATCCGGAAACCGGATGCTGAATATTTAAAAGGAGATTCGGAGATATATGCTGTAGACTTGGATACTCTGCAGATCAGAGCCTTGACTGACCGTAAAGGTCCGGATAGAGGGGCGATAGTATCTCCGGATGGGCAGTGGATCGCCTATACTGGATATGATGAAAAAAATTTCACCAGTCATCTTTCCAGTCTTTATTTAATGGATACAGAAGGAGATCAAAAAAGTCTTTTAGCAGGAAACCTTCCTAATTCTCCTTCCTCTATAACTTGGGATGCGAAGAGTAACAAAGTTTATTATCTTATGGCTGAGAAGGGTGTTTCCAATCTTTATTCTGTTTCTTTTTCCGGAGAGAAAAAAAAGATCACTGACGGAGTTCATTATCTTTACGGTTTTTCTGTTGCCAAAAATGGACGGGCGGCGACCACGGTATCTGATTTTTACCATCCTGGGTTTCTGGTGACATTTGATTTAACCAGGCGCGATGATATTAGAACGTTGGTGGATGTCAATGCAGATATTCTTACTGGTATAAAATTGGGTGAGGTTGGAGAGCTTTGGTTTGAATCCCCGGATGGTTTGGACCTCCAAGGTTGGCTGATCAAGCCGGCTGAGTTTGAAGAGGGCAAAAAATATCCTCTCCTCCTCTGGATCCATGGCGGGCCCTGGTCCATGTATTCTGTCCGGTTCAATTGGGACTGGCAGAATTTTGCTGCCGATGGTTATGCGGTTTTTTATATGAATCCGAGGGGAAGCACTGGCTATGGGCAGGATTTTGTCAACGGAATCCAGTATTCCTATCCCGGGAAGGATCTTGATGATCTGATGGCAGGAGTGGATGCCGCCATTGCAGAAGGATTTATAGATACCAGAAATCTGTTTGTCTGCGGCGGCAGCGGCGGAGGAGTGTTAACGGCGTGGATCGTGGGACACACCGACCGGTTTACGGCCGCGGTCTCTATGCGGCCGGTTATAAACTGGTATTCTTTTGTAGGGACTACAGACGGCTCCAGCTGGTATCATCAGTTCCGAAAATACCCCTGGGAGGATCCGATGGAATATGCCGTCCGGTCTCCCCTACATTATGTCGCCAATGTGAAAACTCCGACCATGGTGATGACGGGAGAAGCTGATCTGCGGACACCCATGTCTCAAAGCGAAGAGTACTACCGGGCCTTGAAAATGCTGAAAAAGGAGACTCTTCTGGTACGGATGCCGGAGGAATTCCATGGCTGGAGACGGCCCTCTCACCGGCTGCTGCAGCAGCTCTATCTTAAAGCCTGGTTTGAAAAATATATGGTCAAAGAATAGTCAAGAATTCTTTTAGAAAATTGGAATATTCTGGTTGCGAGATTGTATATCTAATGTGAGTGAGATGCCGGATCTGATAAAACTAACTATATAGGAGGAAATGATGTCGAAGCGATTCTTTATCGGGTTTACGGTCTTTAGTTTTTTTATCGGATTCATTTGGCTAACAGGTTTTTCGCAAAACCCTGGTTCAGGGGTTCTGACAGGAAGGGTCGTGGATAATCAGGGACAGTTGCTGAAGGATGTCAACGTGACTGTCAGGGATATGGCGAGAAATCAAATTTTTCAGGAAGTCACGGATGCGAAAGGGCATTATGTTTTTAAAAAACTGCCGGAAGGGAAATATGTTCTGGAAGCCCGGCTGTCTGGATTTTCATTGGTCAGGATCAAGGGGATAGAAATAAAGAGCGGCCAAACAGTTACCATGAATGTGATCCTGAAATTATCGACCGTCAACGAAGAAATTGAAATGGAGGCTGCGGATGCCCAGAAAATAATAGTAGGCATTGAAGGCGGGGTAGTCGGTGGTGTCTTGGGTGGAGTAGTAGGTGAAGCTGCCACTCCTGTTACGGAAGGTGTGCCCACAGCATCCAGAACCAAAATGATGCCGGGAACTCCGCCTTACTATCAGCAGCAGCCTTTTAATACCGAGGAGTACGGCCGTATCTATGAAAATCAGTACCTTTTAGCACTCAGCAATCCCCTGTCCACTTTTTCCATTGATGTGGATACCGCATCCTATGCCAACATTAGAAGATTTATAATGAACAACCAGCTTCCTCCCAAGGATGCTGTTCGTATAGAGGAAATGATCAATTATTTTGATTATGACTACCTTGATGCGGACAAAAAGCATCCTTTTTCCCTTTATACCGAGATCTCTGCCTGCCCCTGGAATAAAGATCATAGGTTGATCCATATCGGACTGCAGGGAAAAAAGATCAATACCAATGATCTTCCACCTAGCAATCTGGTTTTTCTGCTGGATGTATCCGGGTCGATGTCTTCCCCCAACAAGCTGCCCTTGCTTAAATCCGCGTTCAAGCTTCTGGTCAAACAACTAACAGATAAGGATAGAATTTCAATTGTAGTCTATGCCGGTGCGGCCGGTCTGGTGCTGGAGCCTACTGTAGGCAATGACAAAGAAAAGATCATCGCATCCATCGAGCGTCTTCAGGCCAGAGGATCGACTGCAGGCGGCCAGGGAATTCAACTGGCTTATAAGGTTGCAGAAGAAAATTTTATCGAAAAAGGCAATAACCGGGTGATCCTGGCTACTGACGGCGATTTTAACATCGGCGTTTCGAGCACATCTGAACTGGTGCGGATGATCGAAGAAAAAAGGGAAAAAGGTATTTTTCTGACCACTCTCGGATTCGGAATGGGAAATTACAAAGACGACCGGATGGAACAGCTGGCAGATAAAGGCAACGGCAACTACTATTACATCGACAGCCTGTTAGAAGCCAAAAAGGTGTTTATAAGCGAGATGGGCGGGACTCTGTTCACCATCGCCAAAGATGTTAAGATCCAGGTCGAGTTCAATCCGGCCAAAGTCAAGGCTTACCGGCTAATCGGTTATGAGAACCGGATGCTTAAAAAAGAGGATTTTGACGACGATACCAAAGATGCCGGCGAATTGGGTGCCGGACACACGGTAACCGCTATGTACGAGATCATCCCTTATGGCTCAGAGGAAGAAATTCCCGGGATAGAGAAACTAAAATATCAGGAGACTAAGATCAGTCCCGAGGCTTTTAAAACCAAAGAGCTGATGACCATAAAATTACGCTACAAACAGCCGGACGAGGATGAAAGCCGGCTGATCGTTCATCCTTTGGTCGATAAAAATGTCGATCTTAAGAAAACATCGGATAATTACAAATTCTCAGCAGCTGTGGTAGAATTCGGTATGCTGCTGAGGGATTCCGAGTATAAAGGAAATTCATCTGTGGAAAACATTCTGGGTTTAGCGAAAGAAAGCAAAGGTAAAGATGAGAACGGCTATCGGGCAGAATTCATCAAGCTAGTGGAGATGTATGGATTGATGCAGGCCTCAAAGTAGCGTGTAAAGATTTTCATTACAGTAACTGGACCACCTGACCCAGCCTAACCCTTCGATTTCACGGATTGATCACTGTGGTTTGGACAGGAATGAAAGTGATCAAACATGACGGTTCACAGCATCATCTGATCGGAATCCAACCGACTATCCCTATGGAAAGGACCATCCAGGGAATCAGAGAAGGGCGTGATGAATTTTTGGAAAAAGCCATAGAAGTGATAAAACAATAGTAGAAGAAAGTTAGATTAATGAAAAAACGAAAAAATCATTGGATTTTGGCTATTGGGGCTTTCCTAATTTTGCTTGTATTCAGCGAAGCAGTTGTTATCGAGACATTCAAGCCAAAAATCGAATCACAGGAGAATTCCCTTCAGAAGTATCTTCCTCCAGGGGATATCGATGTTTGGGGAAGAAATTATTCTTCGGAAGAATATGAGGGGGAAAACCTTTATCTTTATATAAACGGCGGAGCGGAGATCTACCATGAATTCGGCTTTCAGAGAGTACTTGTGCAGGATTATAAAAATGACAACGACAAGTCGATCTCCCTTGAACTATATGAAATGACCGATCCTGAAAGTGCTTTTGGTATTTATACTTTTAAGCGGGGTGATTCAGGAGATAGTTTAGCGCTAGGGAATGAAGGATCGCTGGAAGATTATTATCTGAATTTCTGGAAGGGAAGGTTTTTAGTCACGATCACCGGATTTGACAGAGATGAGGAGACTATTAAAGGATTGAAAACGATTGCTAAGGCTGTGGATGATCTGATCCCTGATTCCTGCAAACCCCCTGATCTGGTCGGTCTTCTGCCGGATCAGGGATTGGAAAGAGAAAAAATTAAATATTTT
This sequence comes from uncultured Eubacteriales bacterium, assembly GCA_964557845.1. GTDB lineage: Bacteria > Acidobacteriota > Aminicenantia > Aminicenantales > Aminicenantaceae > CAZLBV01. Next base: position 7,531 of record CAZLBV010000019.1, read on the forward strand.
AAGGGGCATTTGGCTTTATTCAACAACTATCCTTTTTTCTCTGAAGATATTTTTTCTTTGAAAAGGGGTGTACGGGGAAGTTATTCTCAAGGGTTTAGCTTGTTTGTTTTCGAATATCCGGGTGAAGAGGAACGCCAAAAAATTTTTCTTGAGGCAGTACAAAAATTCAGGCAAAGTGACCGATACCAAGGATCTGATATAGATGGCGTAAAAGATTTTATAGTACTATCACCAGAGGGTGAAAGGGTAGCATTAGAATATTATCGTAATTATATTTTGATTGTTTTTGGAGATTTTTCCGTCAAAGAAAAAACGGATGTTGTGGATCGATTTAAAGAAAGACTAGGAAGAACTGGTCCATAGCTTGATTAAGATTTAAAAAGAAATACTTCATGTTTTTAGAAATAATAAAGGTTATTTAAAGCAAATGGTTCTATACCCGCTCTAAATTCTCGTTTTTGGAATGTAAAAGATAATCGATAGATTGGGTAAGAGCAGTCAGGTCCAGAGGTTTTACAAAAAAGCGGGCGATTGAAAGTCTTTTTAATTCTTCCGGGGTTATCAGATCAGGATAGGCCGATATCATGATTACTTCACCGGGATAGCCGGCTTTTCTGAAATAGCGGATCATTTCAATGCCGTCGATATTCGGCAGCTTTAGATCGGAAATAATTAGGTCGATCTGAGAGTTTTTAAATCTCTGAATGGCTTCAAGGGAAGTTTTCGCCAGATAAACATTATAATATTCATTAAGGATCATAAAAAATGTTTTTCTTATGCTGTCATCATCATCTACGACAACAATTCTTTTCTTTATCATCTCATTGTCTCTTGTCTGTTTGTTTTTACGCACTGTTAAATTTTTTGAACGTAATTTTTATGCATGATTTGTGCCATCTTCATAAATACTCTATAAGGCAGGAGATTCCTGATAAGACGAGTTTTCCTATCATTTGGGGTAAGATTGTTTACAGGAAGTAAAACCCATTTACACACCTGAATTATTTGTAAATAATGCTGATCCTATATTTTCTCCAAGAAATAATTTAAACAGATCAAAACAAACAATATTATTCTTTGCATCCATCATTCTAATTTGACATATAATCAGCATTATTTACCCTATGGGCGCGGCCGATCTCAGCACAAACAACTTCACTGCCCTGAATTCGCGGTAGTTTACTACAGCTTCATTCAGGGCATCTTGTGTTTGCACTAACGTCGACGCGCAAATAATCCAGGTAATATTGTTTATTCGTACGGGAGCGGCTGATATCAGTAAAAACAAAAAAGCGGAGCTAAAACTCGAGGGAATATTCCTTGATCTTTTTATCCAGGGTAGGCCGGCTTATTTTGAGAATCTTGCAGGCTTGGGTTTTATTTCCTCTGGTCAATTTAAGGACATGCTGAATATATTTTTTTTCAACTTCCTTTATGGGGACCAACTCTTCCTCGAATAATTTTTTCTTGCCGCCTTCCAGAGGAAGATTTTCTTCAAGGATGATATCCCCTTTTGCGAGTATAACGGCACGAGTTAAAGCGTTCTCCAATTCCCGCACGTTTCCTCTCCAGGTGCGGTTGACCAGCAATTTCATTACATGATGAGGCACCTTGCGCACATTTTTCCGGAGCTCCCGGTTGATCTTTTCCAAGAGGTAAGCCACTAATTCGGGAATATCTTCTTTCCTTTCCGCCAAAGGAGGCAGGGTGATCTCTACGACTTTTAATCTGTAGTAAAGGTCTTCACGAAAAAATCCTTTCTCCACAAGAGATTTCAACTGTTTATTGGTGGCGGCAATAATTCTTGCTTCTGTATTGAGGACTTTTTCTCCCCCGACTTTCATGAAATCCCTGGATTCGATGACTCTTAGCAGTTTAGACTGCAGGTTAGTAGATATGTCTCCGACCTCATCCAAGAAAAGGGTTCCTTTACCTGCGATCTCGAATTTTCCTTTGGTCTCGCAGACCGCATCGGTAAAAGCCCCTTTAACATGGCCGAACAGTTCACTCTCAAGCAGAGTGTCGGATATAGCTGAGCAATTAATCACAATAAACGGTTCACTGCTGTAGGGGCTGTTATAGTGGATGGCTTTTGCGACTAATTCTTTCCCGGTTCCGCTTTCTCCTTCTATGAGAACATTAGTCCGGGTATTGGCTACCGATCCGATCATCTTAAAAACTTCTCTCATGGGTGCAGAGTGTCCGATGATATTGTCAATGGTATATTCTTTCTGTTTCTCTTCAACTATAAAGGTGAGTTTATCCTCGAGGTTTTTAACCTGGAAAGCCTTTTGTATGGTGATATCGAGTTCGACATAATCCAAGGGTTTTACCAGATATTCAAAGGCCCCTGACTTGATCGCTTCGATGGTGGTTTTCATATCATCATAGGCAGTCATGATTATGATGCTGGAATTTGGATTCTGTGATTTTATGTTTTTCAGGGTTACCAATCCGTCCATATCCGGTAAACGAATATCGAGGATAACTAGATCTGGGCCGGATTCATTGAATTTTTTAAGCCCCTCTTCTCCTGTTTCCGCCGTAATAATCTCAAAGTCTTTAGCGGCCAGGTGAGCCGATAAGGTTTTTCTGATCAATGGATCATCATCAATGATTAGTATAGATTTCATTTTTCTCCTTGACAGGGAAGGATGATCTCAAAGCAGGAACTGCGATCCCCTTTTCCTTTTACTTTTATGGTGCCGCTATGCTGTTCGATTATCTTTCTGGCGTTAGCAAGCCCTAATCCAAAACCGGAAGATTTAGTTGTGAAAAAAGGCTCGAAAATGTTTTCCCAATCGCTTTTGGGTATTCCAACGCCGTTGTTGGAGATCTCGATCTTAACCTTATTTCCTGAATCCTTGGAGATTCGATCAAGCGCAATCTTGATCCTGCCGTTTTTCCCCACAGCTTCGCAGGCGTTTCTAAAAATATTTAAAATGACCTGCCGGATCTTATCTCCATCCACCATTACCGGCGGCAAATTTCTCTTTATGTTTATTTCCAGGTTGATATTTTTTAATTCCAGGTAATCATTGATCATTTTTACTGAGGATTCAATGATCTGTTCCATAGGGAAAGGAGTGAGATTGAGCTCTGATACCCGCGTAAAGTTGAGCATCTCCTTTATGAAATTTTCGATTTGGTTGATGCCGTCCTGTGAAATTTCCAAGTGGCCTTTTTCTAATATATTGAGATGGTCACTCTCTGATAATTTTTGGATATTCAATTTTACCGAGGTCAAAGGATTCCTTATCTCATGAGCAATGGTGGCAGAAATTCGTCCTATCGATGCAAGTTTTTCAGCTTGGATGAGTTTTTTATTGGCCAGTTCTATTTTTTTTCTGGATATAAGGAGTTGCCTGCTCATCTCATTAAAACTTTTGGCCAGATCTCCGGTCTCATCTCTTGAAGGGATGTCGATCTTATGAGAGAAATTTCCTCTTGATATTTTTATTGTCCCCTCAACTAATTTTTTCATAGGCCCGGTGATTCTTTTAGCGAGGACAACCGCGCCGATAATTCCCAAAAAAATGGCGCCCAGCCCGATAAGCAGCAATTTTAGACGGGTCTGGTTGATCTCAGCATACATATCTTCTAGAGACAGGCCGATTTTAAGGGATCCCCATCTTCTTGATGATCCTTCTACGAAAATAGGACTTTCTATTTCAAGAATGGGAATCGAATTTCCCGGTATTAAGTCCTTTATTCTTTTTTCTCTGAAATATATCTCCCTATTTTCAAGGTCTTGATTGAGATTGCTTGTACCCAGGAAAACAGGATTGTCAGTAATAAAATCATTGGCAGCAAAAAGAATTCCCTCGCGGTCATAAAATACGGCATAGACCAGCTTTTCATCTATTTGCTTCTCGATATTTTCTTTTACGTCTCTATTCCTGGCAACCATGAAATCTTGAAGATTAAGTTGAATAAGATATTTGGCGATCAGTTCACCTTTACTTTTCTGTTCATCCAGAATTGAGTTCACCTCTCTCTGTTCAATCAGAAATAGGATAGAAGCTCCCATGAAGACAAGTAAAGATACTACGGCGACAATGAGTTTTTGGCTTAATGAAAGCGGTAATTTTATTTTAATTTTCTTCACTTATCCAGCCAAATCTTACTTGCATCCAGATAATAAAGCCCCAGGGGAGGAACCTCCACTCCTCTGACATACGGTTGCATGGCGATTTGGTTTTGATAGGAATAAAGAGGGATTGCCGGGACATCCCAAAATAAAATTTCCTCGATCAAATGAAATAATTCTGTTCTTTTTTTCCGGCTTCTTTCAGTATCTGCTTCGAGTATGAATTCATCTAATTGGGGATTGGTGTAACCGAAGACATTGAATATCGATTCTGAATAAAACAGAGGTCTGATCATGTCTTCTGGATCCGGTGTGGTTAATAAATGACCGATCAAAATAAGATAAGGGGATGATTGAATTTTGATTTCATTTAGTGAGGTATAAAATCTAAGCTGTAATCTGATACCAAAAGGGGAGAGTTGGTCTTTGATCTCTTTGAAAATATTGTATTTAGATTCAGTCCTGGGTGCATCGATAAAAAAATTAAGGGATGGAAATACATTTTCTTCCAAAAATCCTGCCTCAGCCAATAAAACCCGGACTTCTTCCGGATCATGATCAACATTTTCTTTTGGGATTATAAAACCGGGAACTCTAAGAGGTATGTAATTATTTATAGGACGGCGGATGGATTTTAAGTCACTGGCGGCGTCGGCAACAGCCTGTTTATCCAGCGCTAAAGAAATAGCTCTTCTCACCGAAGGATTATTTAGGGGTGGGATGTGGCAGCTCATGCCTAAGAAGAGATGAGTGAGAGGGTCATCCTGAAAAATCTTATAATCTGAATTGAGTAGCTTAGTGCTGATGACCGGAATCGAATCGATCTCTCCATTTATGAAATGGTCGAGTGTATAAAGAGGACAAAATTCAACCGCATCCAGATAGGGAGGCTCCCCAAAGTACTCATTATTACGGGTAAGATGAACGCCGGCAATCTCCAATTTATTGGTTCTTAAATAGTAATCGAATTTAAATGGTCCGGTACCTGATGGCTTGCGAAAGAAACCGCTGCCTTCGCTGTTGAGTTTATCTTGAGGAAGGATCTTGCAAAAGGGCATACTGAGAAGATATAGGGATGAATAATAAGGTTTTGTCCAGGTGATTTCAAAAATATATTTATCCAGGACTTCATACCCTTTGACAGTTGCGGCCTTTCCATCTCTGAAATCCTTCGCACCTAACACTCGTGTCACAAAGAAAAGATAGTATGGTGACCCGGTTGACTTATCCAGAATTCTTTCCAGGGTGAATTTAACATCCTCTGCGGTCAGTTCTTCTCCGTTGTGGAATTTAACTCCTTTTTTCAGAAAAAATTTGTATTTGGTTCCATCGGCGGAGATAGACCAATATTCTGCCAGTGCAGGCATCGGATTCAGATTTTTATCGAGATGAACCAGTCCATCATATATCTGTTCAGAAATAAATATATAGGAAGAGGGGCTAGCCGGATCGAGTTGAGGATTGAATCTACTGGCAAATGCTTTCATCCGGAAAGTACCACCATATTTAGGAGTAGCCTGTGGGCTTTTTCTATAAGACGATATAGCGGGAATTAAAACAATAGAGATCAAGAAGAACACTATCCATTTAAACCGGTTTAGATAAACCTTAACGCTCATGCTATCACTTTAATAATAAAGAATCATAAGGTTAAAAGCAATCAAGCCGCAAATTTCATGCCACTTTTTTCAAAGGCGCTCACTCTGTTGGTTAAAGAAATTATTATCACCCAAAGTGTTTAGAATAGTTTAAAAGTAAATAATTTTTACATCCTGTCCGATTCGATCAGTTTTTTATCCTGGATTATTCACGAGACGAGATCAATGCAGCAGCGCGGCGTCGGGAAGTGAAGCTGTGGTTGTCCACTGCGAACTTTCCGCAACAAAGCTGATGCGTTGAGAGTCGGCTCGCCTTTAGGTAAAAAATGC
>CAZLBV010000020.1:0-17920 GCA_964557845.1 uncultured Eubacteriales bacterium
CTCGAATATAAAAGAATCCTTTTCCGCTGTTTCTTTATTAATTTGGTGTAGTGGAGTGACATTATCCAAAATCCAGAAAGAACGTCCCATTGTTGATAAAACTAGATCCTCCTGATGTATCTTAATATCAGTGACCGGGGTAACGGGTAAATTTTGCTGGAAAAACTGCCAATTTTTACCATCATCAAAAGAGATAAACATTCCAAATTCAGTCCCTGCATATAACAGCCCTTCTCTATCTGGATCTTCACGGATCACGCGGGTGGGGGTATCGATGGGGATTCCATTATGTCCTGACGTGATTCTTTCCCAAGATGCACCATAATCTTCTGTTTTATAGATATAGGGCTCCCAATCTCCTAAAAGATAACGATATGCGGCAAAATACGCCTTGTTGGGTCGATGAGGTGATGGTTCGATCGTCTGGACACGGCCTCCTTTGGGAATATCCTTTGGAGTCACATTGATCCAGGATTTCCCCCCGTCCCGGGTCACATGAACCGGTCCATCATTTGCTCCCACCCAGATCAAGCCCTTTTCCAGAAGAGATTCCTGGACAGCGTAAATAGTGCTGTAAAATTCCTCACCAGTGATATCTCTAGTGATAGGGCTGCCGGATATGACTTGTTTATCCGGTTCATTGGCAGTCAGGTCAGGAGAGATGGTTACCCAGGTTACTCCTTCATCTATGGTTTTGTGTAAATATTGCGATGCATGATAGACCACATCCGGATCATGGGGCGAAATATGGATCGGCGATACCCTCTGAAATCGGAATTTTAGATCTTTTGGGTTGTGTCCATACATATTGGCTGCGCCCACATAATACTGTTTTTCCTGACCAGTCAGTTTATTGTAACGTCCGAAACGGCCTTTACAGTTAGCATATACAATGTTATGGTTTCCTGGTTTTGGTACAGCCGGACCGGTTTCACAGCCGCCTACAGACTGCCAGAATCCGGTGGGACCGGAAGCAGGTGAATAGGGAGGCAGGCTGGGAACCATGATGGTTGAGTTATCCTGCTGTCCTGCATAGACCCAATATGGAAATTGGTCATCGACAGCTACTTGATAGAGCTCGGCTGTGGGCTGGTTGTATTGGGGCGACCAGGTTTTTCCTCCGTTTATTGTTACATTGGCTCCTCCATCATTTGATTGAATGAATATATCGGGGTTTATGGGATTGATCCACATATCATGGTTGTCGCCATGAGGAGTGGATAGCCGTTTCCAAGTTTTGCCTCCATCAATTGATTTATTAAAGGATTCTGCGCTTGAATAAACAATATCTGCATTGGTGGGATCTGCATCGATATTACAATAGTAAAAAGGTCTTGCTAGAAGAGGCTTATAGCTTGATACCAATGTGAAACTTTCTCCCCAGTCATCTGATCGATAAAAACCGCCCTGACCTTTTGGTGCTTCCATCAATATATAGACACGTTTGGTATCTGCGGGAGATACGGCCAGATCGCTTTTTCCTCTAAGTCCTGAAGGAAGACCATTCGTTATTTGTTTCCAGGTATCTCCGCCGTCATAAGATTTGTAAAAACCCCCTTCTTTCCCTCCACTAATTATGGTCCAGGGTTTTCTTTCTGCCCGCCACAGGCATGCATAAATGATCTCTGGATTCCCGGGAGCGAATTCAAGGTCAACGGCTCCGGTTTGCTCAGAGATAAAAAGGACTTTTTCCCAAGTTTTTCCTCCATCTTTGGTACGGAAAATTCCTCGCTCGGGATTGGGATTGAATGCCTGCCCTATGGCCGCAACCAAAACCGTATTCGGATCATGGGGATGGATCTCCACAGCTCCGATCTGGCCTGTTTTCGACAATCCGATACATTTCCAGGTCTTGCCTGCATCAATCGATTTGTAAACTCCTCTTCCGGTTATCACATTACTGCGAAGTCCATCTGAGCCGGTCCCGACATAAACTATATCAGGATCAGTGGGAGCTGTCCTGATAGCACCGATCGAAGCTGTTTTAAAGTATTTATCAGAAACATTCACCCAATTCGCTCCATAATCCGTATTTTTCCATACACCTCCCCCGGTAGCTCCCATATAGAAAGTTGATGGCTGCTCCGATATTCCGGTAACTGCGGTTACCCTTCCTCCCCGGGAAGGCCCTATACAACGATACTTCAACGCATTAAATAATAAATGCTGGTATTGACTGTTTCCACTACGAGAGTTTTCTTGTAGGTTTTTTCCAAAACTCAAAGAAAATGTAAATAATACGATAAAAAATAGGAAAAAAATATTTTTTTTCATGAGTTGATGTTCTCCAAAAAATGAAATATGGCAAGAAATTGCACGAATAAAGTTATTTTTCCTTTTCCTGTTTTCGAGCAAGAAAGCCGGATGTGCTCACAAAGACAAGGTATTCTGCTTCCTCTTTTGAGGACTGGAACACTGCATTTCCATAAACCGTAGAGACAAAAGGCAGTTTATGTCCATGTTTATAAAGATAACCCCAGAAGGGATGGTCTTCGTTTGCCGCCAATTGATGGATCGAACTTGGTTTTGTTTTTTCGTCTTGTGTCCTGATATAGCGGCTTCTCAACCTGGTCAAACGGTATCGGGTATGCCACCCCATAAAATTAACCCAATCCTTCCACTTAAGAATATCTCCTTCCAGCACCCACTGCTCCCCTGTTAACTCAAATTCCTGTTTTACTTCTCCAATTTCTTCTTCCCCATAATGAATCAGTTCTATCTTGGTGGTCTCTGAATATGGTTGGGGAATAATCGTGACTTTTGCCACTGGAACCTCCAATGTGAAAGCATGATAAGCCTGGAAAAAGAAGCCCGTAAAAAAGATCATGCCAAAAATCGCGATCCAGAGAAAAATTAATAATAGATTCCTCAGGCTGGCAAAAGGACCTGGTAAAGAGGCGGCTTTTCTTGTAGCTAATTTTTTTGATAACTTTTTTGTTAGGAACCGAATGCGGTGGTAGATGAAAACCAGGGCGAAGATCAAGCCCAACAGGACACCCAGAGATCCTATCATAATTACAGCATCGGCTTCAAAAGGATTGAATGAAATTTCATCCTCCTCTATAGGTTTTTAACTAAAATATCAAAGGAAAAAATGAAAGTCAATCTCTCCGGAGATCGAAAATCGTTAGGACCTTCTGATCAGGCTGAATAAAGGGCATGTTCCAAGCGACACAAGCATTCCGATAGTTCCGGATTGAGGAGAGGGCATCTTAAATACAGTAAGTAAAATACATGTGCCCAGACCGAGAACAGCAGAAGCGATAGCTCCGGTCTTATTAACGCGACGGCTGAATAATCCCCAGATAAAGGGTCCGAGGAATGAAGATCCGATAGCTCCCCAGGAAATTCCCAGTATAAACACAATAGTCGCAGGCTTAAAATAGGCAAACAGCACTGAAATAATGACGAAGAATCCGCTCATTATGCGCATCAGCAGAGTTAATTTTCGATCAGTTACTCCTTTATCGATGAATCCGGCATAGAGGTCTTTGACGATAGAAGAACTTGAAACCAATACCAAGGCTGCGAGTGTAGACATGGACGCCGCTAAAATAAGCAGCATAATCACGATCGATAAAGATGGAGTGATCACCTTGGCAATAAATTCCGGCATAATCGCATCAAAAACCGGTTTGCCTTGACTGAAGGCCTTTGGGGCGTTCTCAGGATTTAAAAATATCCTGGCTGTCGCACCGGTGAAATAGGCTGTCCCCACGACAAGAACAGCAAAAATAGACGAAACGATCATTCCGATTCTTATTGCTTTTTCATCCCTGATCGCATAAAACTTCTGAACCAATTGAGGCATGGCAAAAGGAGCAATGCTTGTCAGAAAAACAAGGGAAAACAGCGGCCACCAGCCTGGCGGCCCAACCCAGGAAGTTAAAGCGGGATGGATTGAGGATAATTTTAAATTTATCGAACTTAACCCTCCTCCAGTCTTCAAGGTGCTGGCAAAAAGGATAATAACTCCCACACACATGATCATGCCAAAAAAAACATCAACCATAGTCATAGATTTATATCCTCCCAAAACCAGATATAAAGCCGTGAAAAAACCCATAAATAACAAAGCATAACCATAATCAATATTGAAATTCGCATTAAACAGATAGGATAATCCGATGAATACCGCTGCAGAGTATGGAATAAAAAATACAAAGATTGCCGTTGATGAAAATATCTTTAAGAACGGGCTTTCGTACCTTTTTTCAAAGAATTCAGCTATTGTGTGGACATCATATTCAATTGACATCTTTCTCACACGGGGCCCGATCAGCCACCATACCAGGAAAACTCCGAATATGACATTCCCAACTGCTATCCACAACCCTGAGTAACCGAAATCCCACCCGATTTTTCCTGCAAAACCGATAAAGAGAACTGCCGAAAAATAAGCAGCCCCATAGGTAAATGCAGTCATCCAAGGGCCGACTTTTCTGCTGCCAAGAAAATAGTCTAAAAAAGTATGGGTTTTTCTAAAACCGATGACACCGAGAATGGCAATCATTACAGCATAAAGCGCAATAATCAGGATTTTAATAAACATAACTCTTATCCTTTTTCATTGTTCTAGAAATACTATTCGGTACGATTTAAAACTTGGTTACCTATGTTTTGGTCATACTTCATACTATACTATCTTCTATCTTCTTTTTTAATATGTATACATCAATTCAATTCTTAGCCAGTAATAATTGTCCGCCTCCGCCCGATAATAATTACCAGGATAAAAGTTTTCTAAATGGAGATGCCCTGATAGTTTCTTGCTTAAATGAATATTAATTCTGGTTATGAATAATTCACCTCTGTTTTTTCCAGTTCCCCCAGGGAATAAGATCAATTCTTTTGGAAGCTTAGGCGCTGTTAAGTGATGGTAGGTAACATCCAAATTTATAGTAGAGGAAACCTTGAACTTCATTTCAGCATAGATTGAAGCAAAATTGCTCCAGTAAGCCACTTTACCATTATATTCGGGTATCAAGGTATAAATATAGGCTTCACTCCATTTCGGCCAGCGGCTGAAGAGCGGGTCCCAGCCTTCCATTTTTGAAGTATCGGGATTATCCCCGGAAAGATAAATTCCTCCGAAGGTCATCAAAACCGGCCCCGGAAAATTGAAATCAGACATATAATCCAAATGAAAATAACCTCCAAAAGCATTCCGCCCATTATCACCATAAGACCCTGATTGAAAAGCCGCTTCAGCTGTCAGCGAAAAGGTTTGAAAAAGAGGAAATTTTATTTTCCCTCCGGAAGTATTTATGTTGGAATCAACCGGAATTGATTCTATTGGAGAGATATTTTTTCTTATAAAGTATATATCATAGCCTGATTGTTTTGAAATATGCCGAAAATACAGACCGATCCCCTCTTCAGGCTGTTCGATCAAAGGCTGCTGCTGATCATTTATTATTGGCAGCCAGTTGTCTTTTTGTGGTTGATAGGTATAGAAAAAAACAAGTTTGTTGCTTTCATTAAAATTGATATCTGCTTTTAAAGCATTAAAATAAATAGACCTTGAACCATCGAGTGGATGTCCGTCCATAACGACAAAACCTTCTCCTAACATCATATTTTGACGTCCTAAAGATAAATCAACGGGAAGATCAAATGGCTTGGACCACTTTAAGAATAAATTATCTATGAATAATTCATTAAGATTGAAATCCCTATTGGAAGGGACAAAATAATATCTAAATTCGTTGGTTAGTTTCAGGAAAAGTTCAAAATTTGAGATTGGCTTCCAATTTAATGAGAGGTTGGTTCGATGCCTGGTAAAAGTCGATTCACTTTTTTTACTTTTATCCAGATGAATGGCATTATTCCAGGAAACAAACCTAAATCTGTAGATAAATCCGAATTTTATTTTACTCTCTCCAGGCTCCTGAGAGTATAATTCTGGAAAACATAAAAAAAACCAAAAGATAAAAATAATCGCAATTTTAATAGCTCGCATTATAAAAGCATCTTGTTCAGGATTTAAAGAAAAAAAAGATACTGGAAGAGACTCGTAAAGTCAATAAAAATAAACTTGGGGTAATACCTAGTTATGTATGGGATTATTAAAATTGTAGAAAAAAGGAGCCTTTTTAAGAGAGATTATCCTTTGGTCATGGCATTTAAAAATTCCACATTGGTTTTAGTCCTGGATATTTTCTCCAGCAGAAGTTCCATAGCTTCAACCTCGGTCAATTGGCTTAATACTTTTCTTAAAATCCATATCCGGTTAAGCTCATCTTCTTTTATCAATAATTCTTCTTTTCTGGTTCCGGAACGGTTAATATCAATTGCAGGGAACAACCTTTTATCAACCAGCCTGCGGTCAAGTTTTATCTCCATATTTCCGGTTCCTTTGAATTCTTCGAAAATAACTTCATCCATGCGGCTGCCGGTATCGATCAGAGCAGTTGCCATTATGGTCAAACTGCCTCCTTCTTCTATTTTTCGGGCTGAGCCGAAGAATTTTTTTGGTTTATTGAGCGCATTGGCATCAATGCCGCCCGACAAAACCTTTCCCGAAGGAGGTATAATAGCGTTATGGGCCCGTGCCAAACGGGTAATACTATCCAGCAAAATCGTTACATCTCTTTTCAATTCCACCAGTCGCTTGGCCTTCTCCAGAACGATATTAGCTACCTGGGCATTTCTTATGGGCGGCTCATCAAACGTCGATGCAACCACTTCTCCATTAATACTTCTTTGAAAATCGGTCACCTCTTCCGGCCTTTCTGCTACCAGCAGAACTATGAGAAAAACTTCAGGATGATTTTTTTCTATAGATTTGGCTATTGTTTTTAATAAAGTAGTCTTTCCGGCACGAGGGGGAGAAACAATTAATCCTCTTTGACCCTTTCCGATAGGAGTCAGAAGATCCATGACACGGGCATTAAGATTCTTGGAATGACCATCCTCCAAATTGATTTTTTCATAAGGATAAAGAGGGGTAAGACTGTCAAAATAGGTATTCCGGCGTGCTTCCAGGACTACATCCGGATGACCGAAATTAATGGCTTCAATTTTAATAAGGGCAAAGTATTTTTCACCATTCTTAGGAGGCCGTACAACTCCTGAAATAGTATCGCCTGTTCTGAGTTTAAACTTTTTTATCTGTGAGGGAGACACGTAAATATCATCCTGACTGGGCAAATAACTGAATTCCGGTGCCCTTAGAAAACCGAACCCATCATCTAAACATTCCAAAACACCTTCGGAAAAAAGCAGGCCATTTTTTTTAGCTTGAGCTTCGAGTATCTTAAAAATAAAATTTTGTTTGTTTGCTTTTTTAAAATCGACCTCTTTTAAACCATATTCATCTGCGATCTTAGTAAGTTCTTCCTTATCTTTGTCTTCAAGTTCAGCTAAATTGTACTCTTTCATTATTTTTACCTCTCTATTGAATTAAAAATGAAATTCCTATTTAGAATTTCTATCGGGAAACATATTTATAAATATATTCCTAATGAGTAATGGGGGGTTCCTGAGTCTCTTCTTCCTTCCGGTTTTTTGCAATATCATTAGATGAAATTCTATCTTTTCGGATATTTTCCGGTAATTCTTCGATCAAAGCATAACTTAAAACCTGATCCATGTTTTCAACAAAATGAAACTTTATATCTTCCATAATCTTTTTGGGGATATCCTTAATATCCGGCTTATTATCAAGCGGCAGTATCACCTCACGTATTCCCTCGCGATGGGCTGCTAATACTTTTTCCTTAATGCCGCCGACAGAAAGGACTTTTCCCCTTAAGGTAATTTCTCCAGTCATTGCTATCTTTTTGGAAACCGGAATTTCGCTGAGCAGTGACAGAATGCCTACAGCAATAGTAATACCAGCAGAAGGCCCCTCTTTTGGGGTAGCACCTTCAGGTACATGGATATGTATATCAAAATTCTTGTGCAAATCCTGGGCAATATCCAACTCATACATCTTACCCCGAACATAACTGAAAGCCGCCTGAGCCGATTCCTGCATGATGTCACCTAATTGTCCGGTCAGCATGAAATTTCCCTTTCCATGAACCTTTTTGACTTCAAAGGTCAGCAGTTCACCTCCGAACTCCGTCCACGCCATTCCTACCGCAACTCCTATCTCATCCTCTTTATCTATCTCAGAACGTCTGAATTTGGGGATTCCTAAATAGTCTTCCAATTTCGATGGAGAAATTCTTTCGCTATAATTTTTACCCTTTATGACAACCTTTTTCACAATTTTACGACATATCGAGGTAATCTCTCGTTCAAGATTTCTTACTCCAGCTTCACGGGTGTACTCTCGGATGAGCTTCATCAAGGTTTTATCTGATATTTTTAAGTTCTCTTCCTTTAATCCATGAGCCTTCATCTGTTTTGGCAGAAGAAATTGTTTGCCTATCTGGAGTTTTTCATCTTCGGTATATCCCGGGATGCTGATGATCTCCATCCTGTCTATCAAGGGTTTTGGAACAGGATCGATCATATTGGCAGTAACAACGAACATAACCTGAGACAGATCAAAATCAGTATCAATATAATGATCAAGAAATGAACTATTCTGCTCAGGGTCCAATACTTCCATCAGAGCAGATGCAGGATCGCCCCGGAAATCCATACTCATCTTATCTACTTCATCCAATAAAAAAACTGGATTTTTCGTTCCTGCTCTCTTTATCATCTGAATGATCCTGCCAGGATAGGCTCCGATATAGGTTCTCCGATGACCTCTTATTTCTGCCTCATCTCGCACTCCCCCCAAGGACAAACGAACAAATTTTCTGTTGGTAGCTCTGGCAATTGAACGGCCCAGAGAACTCTTTCCAACTCCTGGAGGTCCCAAGAGTCCGAGTATCACTCCTTTAGGGTTTTTTACAAGCTGCCGGATAGATAGAAATTCTAATATCCTTTCTTTGACTTTCTCTAAACCGTAATGATCTTCATTTAAGATCTTTTCTGCCTGTTTCAAGTCTCTTTTCTCGCGAGATCTGATATTCCAAGGCAGCGATATCAGCCAATCCAGATAATTGCGGCATACAGTTGCTTCTGCTGACATGGGAGGCATTGCTTCCAGTCTCTCGATCTCTTTATATGCTTTTTCTTCTGCATCCTTAGGCATATTGGCTTCTTCGATCTTACGCTTAAGCTCTTCAATTTCGTTTGGTTGATCTTCTTTTCTCATATTCATTCCTGGGGGATATACTTTTTGAGCGGGATCACGAAAAGGTCCCTTCTTTTGTGATTTTTTACCTCCCTCCCGCCTAATTTTTGAATGTATCTTTAAAATCTCATTCTCTAATACAAAATTCAGTCTTCTGATCCGTTCATGAGAATTAACAGTTTCTAATAAGTTTTGTTTTTCTTCAAGCGGAAGATATAAATGGGAAGATATGATATCTGCTATTCTATCAGGATTATTCTCCCTTAATGAAGGAATAATTGAATCGATATTAGTATGCTGGCTCAGTTTTAAATAATCCTCAAATAAACTCAATACATTTTTGAGAACATCTTTGATCTCATCTAAATTTCCTTCGATCTCTCTGATTTCTTTGGCAAGTATTTGAAAAAATGGATAAGTGCTTAGATATTCTACAATTCTTGCTCTTTTTTTCCCTTCTACAATGATTCTGACATTTTTATCATCCATTCTGATCGCTCTGATAATTTTGGCAATCAAGCCCATCGAATAGATATCTTTCGGTTGAGGATTATCCAGAGTTGCATCCATTTGAGCTGATAAGAAGATCATCTTATCTTTATCCATGGCCCGGTCCAGTGCTTGAATGGACGAAGACCTTCCAATAATGAAAGGAACTAATGTTGCAGGAAATACAACCAGCTCTCTAAGGGGAATCAAAGGCAGGTTTTTAATTATTTCCTGATTGTCTTTAGCACACATATTTATTCTCCAACTACCTGTTTCAATCCATCAATATTTAACTCATTTTTATCTATCATTTTTTTTGTGATTTTGATCTGGGTTGTCTTTTTCGAGGAAGGAAGATAAAACATCACATCCAGCATCAAGTCTTCAATGATACTGCGCAACCCCCTGGCCCCCAGTTTTTGCTCGATCGATTTTTGCGCGATGGCGGTGAGAGCATCTTTAGTAAATTCTAATTCAACTCCCTCCATCTCAAATAATTTTTGGAACTGCTTTACAATGGCATTCTTTGGTCTGGAAAGAACATCAACCAGATCATTAAGATTTAACTCATTAAAATTGGCGACAACCGGTATTCTTCCCACCAATTCAGGAATCAATCCATAGCGGATTAAATCCTGTGGGATGAGCTGCTTGAATATGGCCTGTATATCATCAGATTTATTGAAGTTTAGGGAAGATTTGAAGCCTACAGCTGCTTTGCCTATTCTATGTGTAATGATTTTATCCAATCCAACAAAAGCTCCTCCACATATGAAGAGAATGTTAGTTGTATCGATCTTCAAATATTCCTGATGGGGATGTTTTCTGCCTCCTTGCGGAGGTATATTCGCAATGGTTCCTTCTATGATCTTTAACAACGCTTGTTGAACACCTTCCCCAGAAACATCTCTGGTTATAGAGGGACTGTCGGTTTTTCTGCCGATTTTATCGATCTCATCGATGTAGATTATTCCTTTTTGAGTCTTTTCAATATTTCCTTTGGCTGCAAGGAATAATTTTAGAATAATATTCTCTACATCTTCCCCCACATAACCAGCTTCGGTTAATGATGTAGCATCTGCGATGGCAAAAGGAACGGAAAGAATTTTCGCAAGAGTCTCGGCCATCAGGGTTTTTCCCGTCCCTGTTGGCCCTACCAATAAAATATTGCTCTTTGAGAGCTCGACATCATCATCTTTCTTTTTGAAATTAATCCTTTTATAATGGTTATATACAGCCACAGATATTTTTTTCTTTGCACTTTCTTGCCCGATAATATATTCATCCAATGCATTTTTTATCTCTTCAGGTTTAAGAAAAGGTGAAGGAGTATCGTTTTCTTCTTCTTTAGCTCTATCCGAAAAGATTATTGAATGAGCCAATTCCACGCAACTATCACAAATATAGACTCCGTTTGGACCAGCGATCAGTTTTTTTGTGAAAGGTTGGGTCCGTGAGCAAAAACTGCATCTTGCTGTGCTGCTTGTTTTTTGATGGAAATTATCATCCATATCGAGTTCCTTTGTTCATACAAAGTTAGATAAATTATTCAGAGATATCTCCGTCTTTTTTTCTGGTGACGATTATCGAATCAATTATACCATAAGCTTTCGCCCTTTCCGGCGTCATGATAAAATCTCTTTCAATATCTTCCTGTATCTTTTCCTTAGGTTGAAGGGTGTGTTTCGTTAATATCTGATTTAAATTCTCTCTCATCCTTAATATCTCTTTGGCTTGAATCGCAATATCAGTTGCCTGCCCTTGAACACCTCCAAAGGGTTGATGGATAATTATACGAGAATTTGGTAAAGCATATCTCTTTCCTCTGGTCCCGGCTGCCAATAAGATCGCGGCCATACTGGCTGCTTGTCCTACACAGATTGTAGTGATATCAGATTGTATAAACTGCATGGTGTCATAAATAGCCAATCCGGAGGTTATGCTCCCTCCTGGAGAGTTAATATATAGAGATATCTCATTTCCGGGTCTCTCTGCTTCAAGATATAATAACTGTGCAATAACCGAGTTTGCCAGATCATCGGTTATCTGTGTTCCAATAAATATTATACTGTCTTTAAGCAATCGTGAATAGATATCATAGGCCCTTTCACTCTTGCCTTCTTGATCAACAATAAAGGGGATTAAAGTCATGGGAATGATTAACTATAAATTATAGCGTTTTCCAATAAAAAGTCAACCGTCTTTTTGATCAGCAGATTATTCTTTAAATCCTCACGCTTTCCTTCCCGGTTGATTTGCTCGACCAATTGAGCATAAGGAATCTTATTCTTTTTGGATATTTCCCTCATTTCATCGGCAATTTCTGAATCCTCTACCTTGATATTTTCCTGATCTGCGACCTTCATTAATATGAGATGTTTTTTCAAATTTTCTTCAGCGTTTTTCTTGGCCTCCTCACGCATTTTTTTTATTTCTTCATCCTTTAAATTAGAGTTCATAGGATTAACGGACACCATGCGTCTTAATTGAAGAATAGTCTCCTGTTGAATTAATGATTCAGGCAACTCAAAATTTATCTTGTCAGCGAGCTTATTTATGATCTCATCCGCTTTTTCATGCTTTACGTTTGATTCTTTTGATTCTAAAATGTTCTTTTTAATCTCTTCCCTAAGACTATTGAGATCATCAAACTCGCCCATTTCTTTGGCAAAGTCATCATCAATATCCGGAACTTTTTTTTGTTTTATGGAGAGAATTTTTATTGTGTATTCCACCTTCTTTCCCGCAACTTTTTTATTGGCATGATCACCGGGATATTCAACTGTAAAAACTTTTTCTTCCTGTGTTTTCATCCCCAGAATGTTTTCGTTTAAAGCTTTTTCGTTTTCTGGGTGCCCAGCTAGAACGGCTACGTTTTCTTTAGGAAAAGCTTTTTTCTTGAGCATATCTCGTGACTTTAATTCTATGACCACATAATCGTCTTCCTTTATTGGCCGGCCTTCAACCGGAATATACTGCACCGCTCTTTTTTGTAATTCGTCCAAGTAATCCTGAATTTCTTTATCAGATACTTTAACCTCCTTTTCTTTAACTTTTATTTTTTTATACTCAGGAAGGTCAAACTCAGGCAAAATTTCGAATTCGGTCGTCAGATTGAGCGATTTTCCTTCCTCATAATCAAATTGTTTTAAGACAGGAGAATCAACCGGCGTTAGATTAAGATTTTTCAATTCTTCATGGATCGCTTTGGGAGCCATTGAATTTATAAGTGATTCCTTAATATCATCAGAATACAAGTTTTTAATTACGTTTTTAGGTGCCTTGCCAGGACGGAATCCTTTAATTTTCGTTCTCTGAATAAACTGATCTACAATCTTGTCGTGTTCTTCTTTTACTTTTTCTGCAGGAATTTCAATTTTAAGTTCTCGTTTACACTGGCTTAATTGTTTTAATTCACTTTTCATATTTACCTTTATATCCTCAATTTCTAATGATGAAATGGGCAGAGCGGGACTCGAACCCGCACTCCTTTATCAGGAACTAGGTCCTAAGCCTAGCGCGTATACCAATTTCGCCACCTGCCCAAAATTAATTTAGTGTTAAGACAATATGAGTTTCAACTATATATAGTCTGTGAGAAGAGGATTTGAACGTTTGAAACTGGTTAATATTTCTACCATAACCTGAAGTAATTGTCAATAAAAGCTGACTTACTGACTTTGAGATCAATTATATTTTCTCCATTTTTTCGCAATGTTTTCAACCGCATTCAGAGAATTATCTATTTCTATTTCACTGTGAGCAGTAGAGATAGTTCCATATCCATGGAAGGTATTAAATCCCTCTGCAAGCATTGCTAGTTTGAATATCTTCTCTCTTAGTTCGAAATCACTTATCCCCGGGTCCCAGGCTTCATCAGGAGAAGTAAGCTTTTCTATCTTACTATTTAAAAAATGAACTCCTATGACTGAACTGTTATTCACAATTGATTCATTTCCTCCAGTACAACAGACATTAAAACCATACTGGGAAAATATCGATTCTATCCCATCCCGCGCTTTTTGACCCAGTTTTCCTATTCTCGGATAGATCTCCTTTTCATGCTCGATCAAATAATTAATAAAAGTTATACCTGCCAACATAGCAGATGGATGAGCTGAAAATGTCCCTCCTTCAAACTTTACTCTTTTTTTTGTGGGAGCATCTATACTGCATAAAGACATAATATCTTTTCTTCCTGCTACTGCACTTATAGGCATTCCGCCCCCAATGGCTTTTCCATAGACGGAGAGATCAGGAGTTATTCCGTAGAGAGAGTGCAGAGCTCCTGCATGAAAGCGAAAACCGGAGACAACTTCATCAAAGATCAACAATACTCCATGTTTTTCAGTCAGTTCTCTTGCTTTTTCAATATATTCTCTCTGGCCAAAAATAAATCCGCCGGCTCCGATGAATGGCTCCATTATCATACAGGCTAAATCATCTTTAAAAATATCAAATTTCTCCTCTAAATCCTCGATAGAATTAAAACAGGTAGTTATCAATGCAGAATCCATACCATTATGCAGACCGGCTGATTCTATCTGATTCAATCCTCTTTGGAATATCGATATGCCTTTCAAAGCATAGGGTTGGGACCCATGCCACCCCCCACCTATTTTTAAAACATATTTATGTCCTGTAAATGATCTAGCGAGCATGATCGCATACATCGTTGCGAGGGAACCACTGGTTGTAAACCTGATCCTGTCAAGCTTGACCTGTTTTAGGATCAGTTCTGCCAAAGAGTATTGGTATGTTCCCGGGAAACCTGTTGCTAATCCTTCTCCACGACCAAACTCCTCAGTCAAAGCGTTAATTACGACAGGAGGATTGTGACCTAATATATTGGCAAAATGCCCCTGCCAGAAATCAACATAAGTATTCCCATCTAAATCAGTAACCTTAGACCCTTGGCACCTGACATCATAAAAAGGAAAAGGTTGAAAAAGCCTCAGAGTATGACTCCCTCCCATAATCAAATATTGCCGGCTTTTTTCAAACCACTGTTCCGATCTTAGATGCTTTTTTTTGTACTCTTCAATTAAATCCGAAAGCAGCCGTTCTTTATCCATACTCCTACCCCAGTTAGAAATGCATATTTAATCTAGAGACTATGTATGACAACTTTGATCGATCAAGAATCAGGTCTTTATTCAAAAGGAGGCATTCTTCGCTGAATTAGCGTAGAATCTTCCGTAGTTTGGCAGCTAGGTCCGCATCTACGTTCTGAAGCTGCCGCCATATCTCCCGCGCTTCCATATTGTTGTGTAAGTTCAAATGGCAAACAGCCAGGTTATAATAAGCAACTCCACTGGAAGGCTTAAGTTCAATAGCTTTCTCAAGCGGTTCAATTGCAGCAGACCATTGCTTTAGCTGCATATGCCCTACTCCTATACTAAGCCAAGCATCAGCATTATCAGGGAAATATTCGACCATTGTCTTAAATACACCAACCTGATCGCTCCATCTTTTCATTTGACTGTAGGCATAACCAAGTTGAAGATAGGCATATTCCATATCCGGCCGAAGCTTTATTAATTTTTCATACGCCTCAACCGCTTCGTTCCATTTTTCAGCCCGGACATACATATAACCGAGGTTATAAAGAGAATCTCCATCTTCTGGATTTAAGGAGACCATTTTTTTGGCAAATTCGATCGCCTTTTCAGGCATTTTGGCATTATCATACATCTGCAGTATCATGTTGTAATAAATCTTCGCATCTTCTGGGATAAGCTGTGCCAGCATATCATAGACCTCTTCTGCTTTTTCATATTGTTTGGTTTTTAGATAGGCATCAGCTAACATCTGGTTTAATTTAATATCCCGGCTCATCGAACCTTCTCGCAATTTCTGAAAAGCTTGAATGGCCTTATCATATTCTTCAATCTCTCTAAAGCTAGTACCCATGCGTAAATAAGCTTCCTCTGCATTTTCCGGATCAGAGTCGATATATTTTTGGAAATTCTCGGCTGCTTTATCGAACTGTCGGAGCTCTTGATATGCTGTTCCGATAAGGAAATAAGCTTGGTTATTATCAAGATTCAAGTCAACAGCTTTCTGTAAAGGTGGGATGGCTTCTTCCCATTTCATCATTTTAATATAAACTGAGCCAAGTCCCAGATAGGCACTATCTAACTTAGGATCTAATTCAATAATTTTCTCATATGTATTGACTGCGGATGAATAATTCCTCTGGCTGGTGTTAATATTTGCTAACAGGACCTGGGCTTGAATATTATCCGGTTTTAAACTGGTTGCTTTATTTAAAAAACGTTCGGCTTGGGCAGTATTATCTAAAGCAGCCGTTATTCTACCCATCAAATAAGCGCCCTCGTATGTCCCTAGATAATCTTCCGGTGGATAATCATCCAGATCGGTTTCCTTACCAGAAGTAGCCAGCCTTTGTAACGACGTGACCGGAAAGACGAATTTAGTGATCCGGTCTAGAACCATCATGATCCCGATCACATTTCCCTCGGCATCAACTACCGGAGCGCCGTTATATCTGGGATCAACCTCAAAGGATACATCCATTACTTTTTTCCCGGGAGCGTATTCATACAATCCCGTGATATTACCTTCCTTTTCACCAATTTCTCCTATCTCATCTCCTCCATAAGCGAAAACAGGATCTCCTTCGGATACAGCCTCTGAGATTCCTCGTGGCAGAGCGGGAGCTTTTTTATTTATTTTTACCGCTGCCAGATTATTTTCTTTATCCACAGAAATAATCCCCTCGATCTTGACTTTCTTACCCTTTACATTTACACCTTCAGCCTTTTTTGCTTGGCTAATAATATGGAATGGCGTCACCATAACTTTTTCAGCTATTACGAATCCCGATCCATGGGCTATTTCAGAATTGTCTTCTCCATAGCAGACATAAGTAATGATGCTTTCAGGATATTTTTCCTTAAAATTGGGTTTATCTTGGGTTAAAATTAATTCCACAGGAAAAATTAAAGCAGATAAAGTTAAAATTAATAGGATTTTTCTTAATAGTCCCATATTGTCCTCCTAAATTTTATTAATGAAAACAATATATTTAAGCATTGATAATGTACACTCTGAAAAATATTCTGTCAACTCCTGTGAAATTTCAACGACATATGGATCAGAAAATGTTACAATTCTTTACTTAGCCTGAATTATTCATAAAAAATGCCGATGCTATTATTAAACAATTTATTATCACTAAGATACAATCTTTTAACGAAAAACATTTTTGTTTATAGCTTGACTCTAATAGGAAGCCTTATACTCCTTGGTTTAATATTTCTTGCTCCTTACCTTAAATATCTTTCAAATCCCGCAGCCGACATGATCTATATCCTGTTTTCTCCCCTATGCCACCAGATTCCCTCACGTAGTTTTATTATTTATGGTTTTCCTTTGGCGGTCTGCTCGCGCTGCCTGGGTATCTATATGGGTTTTTTTCTTGGCACACTCGTTTATCCTCTAATTAATGGGCTCCGGAACCAGGAGGTCCCTTCCAGAACCCATCTCATTTTTTTTTCTCTTCCCATCATTATCGACACCGCAGCGAATTTCTTAAGATTTTGGGACACCTCTGGATGGATCCGCCTGATACTGGGGATCTTATGGGGCAGTATCCTGCCGTTTTATTTCATAGTGGGAATAAATGAACTGGTTCATAGAAATAAAAATAATATCTCTAGTCTTGATATATCACGATAAAAAAATTAGAATAGGGAAAATCACCCGGAAGGAGGCAAAATGAACAACCAAAGAAATCCCATGTTAATGCCGGCTTTGATTGGAGGAGGGATCGCCGGGTTTTTATCTGCGGTGCCCATTATCAACATCGCCAACTGTTTCTGCTGTCTCTGGATTATTGCAGGAGGAATACTGTCGGCATATTTGCTTTCCAAAGAAACTTCCCGTCCCTTAACCTCAGGGGATGGAGCAATTGTCGGTATTTTTTCAGGTATAGTTGCTGCTGTCGTTGAATTCATTGTCAGTATTCCGTTCCAAGCCATAAATAATAGATTGATGCAATCCGCCATGGAATGGGTGCAGAAAAATTCCGGAGAACTACCGGAAGGATGGGATAGGTTTTTAGAACGGGGCGCTGCGGAAACTGCTGTAACGTTGAGTATTCTTGGTCTTCTTTTTTCTGTGGTTTTATTTTCTGTAATGGGTGCTCTTGGGGGGATCTTAGGTATTACCCTGTTCAAGAAAAAAACCCCACCATCTGAGGGCATCATCGATGTTCCTAAAGACAAAACATCTTCTTAAACCTCAATTCATTGTCAACCCGCAATC
>CAZLBV010000021.1:0-2652 GCA_964557845.1 uncultured Eubacteriales bacterium
GCTGAGATTCTGCGGTTCGAGCGTTATGCTTTGGATGACCATGATTGGAATAAAGCCAGAACACGCTATGCTGAGCTCCAGCGAAAGGGTGATGCCTGCGTTCACTGCAGAACCTGTGTGTCCCACTGCCCGCAGGGACTTAATATTCCTGACAAGATCGCGGCTGTTCACACTCTTCTCAGTTGATAGTTAGGAAGCCTTACTCATTTCACTTAGATTACTTGAATATTAGGGGTCTCGCTACAATAACCCCCTTATCCTTATATCTCTTATACTTTATGACGAAATTGAATCTTGTTGCTTTTGTTTGTATAATAACTATATAAAAAAGGAGCCGGAAAAGATACACAACTTAAACTATTTCATTGAGAAGCTTGATCTTAAAATTGATACGGAAAAAAGAGATTTCATTGATAATTTGAGTTTGTCCCAAAGTGACGGGGAATAGTTGACATGAAAGCAAGAGAAGGGCTACAACCTTCAAAGAATGTATCAAAAAACAATGGAGGTGTAGCCCGATGGACGAACTCGAAATCAAGATCGCCATTTCTTATAAGGTACCAGAAAACGATCTTACCTTCAACGGAATTTTGCGCGGTCTTCAGGAAGATCAAAACACCCTTATGAAAACTATAGTCAAAACGATTCTTAGCGCTTTGGAAGAGAAAATAATACAAGAGTACATATCCAACCATCCGGATAAATATTACCGGCATGGCCGACAGAGTAGAGATCGGAAGTTTAATACTTCTTTTGGTCCGATCCACTACCGGCTGGCCCAGCTTATTGACCGGCGCACACAAGCAGTTTTTTCTCCTCTGGTCAAGCAGCTTGCGATTCTTCCCTATAAGCAATATCAGAGAGAAGCGCTGGAGGCAGCGGTGGGGCAAGCGATTCATCTTTCCTACCGGATGGCCGAGAAAGAAGTCAGAAGGATTAAAGGATACGCTCCGGGAAGGAGTACTTTGCATAGATGTGTAAAAGAACTGGCTGAAGGTTATGGGCAGTGGCCCGATTATAAACATCGCGACTTTAAGTTTCTGATGGCAGACGGTACGAAGGTGAAACGCCAGGGCCCGAGAGGAGCCCTTCGGGACCAGGCAGAGATGCGGTGGGCGCTGGCTGCTGAAGATGTGCGAAAACGGTTTGAGCCGGTCGGATTCTGGGTAGATAAGGACTGGAAATTCATTCGCACTGATCTTGAGAAGAGATTGGATTATAGCAAACTGGAAGTGCTTCTCTCGGATGGAGGTCCTGGAATCGAGTTCAATCTTCTCTCTGAAGGGATGCGGCATCAGCGGTGTGTGTGGCATGGAAAAAGAGACTTTCCGATCCTGCTTTACCAAGATGGAGCGAAACAAGAAGAACAAAAACCGCTGCATGCGCTGATGCAGGAGATACTGCTTTTTTCTCTGAATAAAGAGCTGTTGGAAAAGGTTCTGCCTCCGGAGAAAGAACTGGTGGCGGAGCTGGTCGAGGATATTAAACAGGGCTTTACTAATTTGATAAAAGCGCTGGATCCCCAAAAATACCCGAAGGCCAGAGCCTATATCGAGAATTTTGCGAGTAACGCCCTTTTGGTTTTTGATTTCTGGCTGGAGGGGAAAGGCTGGATTTCCATGACCACCAATGCGATCGAGAGTGCCTTCAGCCGGATAGTCAACCGGGTCAAACATATAGGAAGACGGTGGAGTGATGAGGGGCTTATCAACTGGCTGATGATTGCTTTTCGGAAGATCTATAAGCCTGCTCTCTGGGCTGAACTTTGGAGAAAATATCTTGACATCCATAAGCAATTACGGTTTTCTAGATTGAGAGTGTCCTATGCATGGAACTGATGTTTCCCGTCACTTTGGGACAAACTCGATAATTTAAATGACCTCAGTGTTCCGGTGAGGTATCCTGATGAGCTTGAAAAGCTTTTGAAGGATTTTGATAATAAAGAAACAGCAGAAATTTTAAAAAAAACCGGAGAGCTTTTAACATGGCTGAGAAGTATGATTTAAAGAATGGAATTTCGCGACTCCTGCTGAGACTAACTAGAGAGAGAGGTATCGAAATTGACAAAATTATTATTTTCGGTTCATTTGTAAAAGGTAATCATCGCCGCGGAAGTGATATTGATATCGCGATCATATCAAGATCTTTTCGTGACAAATCACTGTTTGCCAGAGTTAAAATGGCGACAGGAATAAACAGGGAGCTGGTCAGAAAATTTCAAGTTCCAGTTGATCTGCTTTATTATTCTGATCATGAATGGCAAAAGGGCGCGTCTCCTTTCGTAGCAGAGATCAAGTCTTATGGCGAGATAATCATTTAAGTGGAATTTCAAAAATCAGAGTGAATTTTTCTTCTGCAAGTAAACGGCTGTTTACACATTACGACTTCACTCCAAAATCGATTCTATCACTCAATAGAGGAAAACAATCTTTCTCTTCCCGGCATATTTCTTGAATAACTATCCCTGACGTGAGCAGGGTCTACTGCCCACGTCATCCGGAACGCACCGTTTTTTACAGCGTACTTATCCATTATTTTGAGCCATTTCTTCTGGAATATGAAAACCGGTTTGAAAGACACTTTGGTCACCTGCGTCCAATTATCCAGGAAGTGGTAGAGAAGTACTTGGACTGCGGCAATCCCAAGTGTGGA
>CAZLBV010000022.1:0-4057 GCA_964557845.1 uncultured Eubacteriales bacterium
GACTCGTGAATAATCCAGGCTAGAATTTATATAATAATTATAGGGATTAATCATTTCTTTTGCAACACAAAAGTACAAAAAAACAGAAGATAGAAGAAAACCAAAACCCGAAACCCGGAGCATTCCTCATCTACTCATTGACACATTCACTCATTCACTTCATAACCCATCTACCCATCAACTCATTCACTCATTGACCCATTGATCCATCGACTCATTAACTCATTCACTTCTTTAACCTTACCAGCGGTAGGCTAAGGCGCCCCAGGTAAACCCGGCTCCGAAGGCGACCAAAAGCATGGTGCTTCCTTCAGGCATTTTACCGGAGTCCCTTAATTCATGGATACAAATAGGTATGGTCGCTACCGAAACATTCCCATATTTATGGATGTTGGAATATACTTTTTCTTGGGGGAAAGATAATCTGCGGCCGATGGCCTCGATTATCCGGATATTGGCCTGATGGGGAATCAGCCAATCTATATCATCTTTCGTCAGATGGGCTTTTTTCATCGCTGCCAGCGCGGCCTCCCCCATCCGTTTGACGGCATGTTTAAAAACCTCATTTCCTTTCATCTGGAGGTAATGCATATCATTTTCCAATGATTCCTGAGATGCAGGTGTACGTGATCCTCCTCCAGGCATTATGAGGAGATCCCCTAAATTTCCATCCGCCTTCCAATAGGAAGAAAGCATCCCGCTTCCGTTCTCAGCAGCCTCGACGACGACAGCTCCGGCGGCATCCCCGAACAACACACAAGTGCTTCTATCTTTCCAGTTGGTTATTTTGGTTAAATTCTCGGTTCCGATCACGAGAATTCTTTTATTGGCTCCGGTCAAGATCAGGCTTTCGGCTAAGATCAATCCATAGATGAATCCGGTACATCCGGCAGAGATATCAAAGGCCGGGATCATTCCGGCATTCAATCCTTTCTGTATCCAGCACCCAGTCGAAGGGAAAATCGTATCCGGCGTGGAGGTTGCGGAAATAATAAGATCGATGTCATCAGCCGTGATGCCGGCACAGCTCATGGCCCTCTTGGCCGCTTCTATTCCCAGATCCGAAGATGCTTGTTCAAAAGTGGCGATCCTTCTTTCTTTTATACCCGACCTGGTCGTGATCCACTCATCAGAGGTATCCACCATCTTTTCAAGATCAGCGTTGGTTAAGATTTTATCAGGAACATAAAATCCCGTTCCTGTGATCTTCATACGTTTCGTCAATTCAATCTCCTGAATGCAGTTAAAATTTTACTCTATAACATACTCATTTACAATTTGCAAATATAGGAGAAGTTCCCCCATTTTTTTTAATCACAAAGCAAAAGGATGGAAAAGGATATGTATAAATCCCTCAGAAAGACGTGGTTTTTCCCCAGCGAGGAAAAACCACTCCCATTTTCTCATGGAAAATTAAGTTGCGGAATCGCTGAATCATGGCTACAATTAATGCAAATGTCAAAAAGAACCTTTGTTATATTTTTTTCTTTATTTTTTTTAACCTTTGGCCTCATATCTCTGCAGCCGCTCTCGGCGCAGCTTGTTATCGGCCAATATGAAGACGAAGCCCCTTTCGGCACCTGGAACATATATGGGATCCCGACTGCCGCCGGTTTAGCCATGGGAAATGCTTTTTATGCCTATGCCCAGGATGCTTCCTCAGCCTTAAAAAATCCCGCTCTCCTGCGCAAGCTACCCTCTTTTGCCCTGACCGTGAATTTCTCCTTGAATTCGGCGTCATTTTATAAATATGGAATTGTAAACACCGGGATCTTGCGCTTTGAAGAAGCCAATTCGATGGGTCTTTATGCCGCTGACTTTGCCGGTTTGGCTGTGAAGCTGGGAAGCTGGTCAGCCGGAGTGAGTTTCGGCAACCTGGAGTATTTTGACCGTCCGTCTACAGAGGCTGAGGCAACTTATCAGGGCATGACTTACTATACGCTTGATTATGATCAGAGCGGTGACCTTAAAAACTTGAATGTCTCTTTAGCCCGGAATATAATCAGAGGCCTATCTGCAGGGGTGGGAATCAATTATATTTTTGGGAGCTATTCCAGAGATCAAACCGATAATTGGCTGATCGAAGGGATCAGCATATCCGATAAAAAAGAGACGGATCTAAGCGGATTCTACATAAACGGAGGGCTTTATGCGGATATCTCTGAAGATCTGGCGGCGGCGGCGGTCATCCGCCTCCCTTATACCAGAGAGGGAGACAGCCGGAGCCTGGTTGAATATGTATCCACTGGGACCAGCACTACTATTACCCATGATAACAGCGCCAAAAGCACATTCAAACAGCCACTGCTGGCAGGTTTAGGCCTGCTCTACCGGATCTCTTCTCAAGTGAATTTGATGGGAGATATTTCTTGGATCAACTGGGAAAAATATTCGGTGGAATATTTCGAAGAGGAAAGACCCCGCTATTTTAAAAATATCCTAAAAGGAGGGATCGGGATCGAATACAGAGAAGAATTCAGCCTATTTAAGCAGCGATTCCTGATGCCTCTCCGTTTTGGGATCGAGATCGACCCGCAGCCCATGAGGGATCCCAATTCGGCCTATACCAACTTCTGTTTCGGTTTTGGGCTGCATAAAGATAGATTTAAAGTGGATTTCGGCGGTTCCATAGGAAGAGAGGGCGGGTCAGGAAATAAGCTGAAGGCAGGGAAGATTGTGGCGACGGTTTCATATATGATCAAATGATATGGAATAATTTTAAGTGTTAAGTTGGAAAAGCAGAGAAGTCAGGAGTCAGGAGTCAGGAGGAAACATAAAATCCGAAACACTCCTCATACACTCATTGACTCATCTACACATCGACTTGATGAGTCAGGAGACAGGAGTCAGAAGAAAAGCATTAAATCCGAAGCACGAAATTCGAAACAAACGCAGAAAGACAGGAGATAGAAGATAGAAGCAAAAAATAAGGGAGTGCGTGGTATGAAAAATAAATTAATAATATGCCTCTTAGCAGCGTTGCCGTTTGTTTTGGCTTCGTGGCTGGTTTTTCCGGCTGTGGGGCAGGAGAGGGAGGAGCGGGAGATAATCAGTATCTCTAAGTCTCCCCATTCGATCGAAGTACTGAAGTCTCATGCCTTTGACCTTTTAGGGGAAATCAAAGATAAAATCTTTCTTCATGTCTCCCCGGCCGAGCTTTCGCTCATTCAAAGCTTGGGCCTTGCTTATGAGATCAAGACTGCCCAATTCCCGAATAACCAAAATAACGATCTTCCAGTTCATGCCCAAGGCGGAATCAATGGTCCTTACCATACCTATCAGGAAGTTGAAGCCGAATTGTCTCGGCTGGAACAAGAAAACCCCAATTTAGCCCGTAGATCTATTATTGGTTACAGCCTGGAGAACCGTAATCTTACGGCTTTAAAGATCAGCGATAATGTCCAATCTGACGAACCTGAAGCCGAGGTTATCTTGATCGGCTGCCATCATGCCAGAGAATGGATATCGGTCGAGATTCCCCTGCTTATAGCAAGCTATCTTCTGGAGAATTATTCGCAAGACAATTACATTCAGAAACTGGTCGATGAAAGTGAGATCTGGATCATACCGCTTTTAAATCCCGACGGCCTTGAGTATTCAATCCATTACTACCGCTACTGGAGGAAAAACCGCAGAGACAACGGGGATGGGACATTCGGAATCGACCTAAACCGCAACTACGGCTACCAATGGGGGATAGATAATATCGGATCCAGCGGCAGCACCAGATCAGATGTGTTTAGAGGCCTGTCTCCTAACTCCGAACCGGAGACACAGGCGATCATTCAGTTATTCCAGCAGAGGGACTTCAAAGCGCTTATCTCCTATCACAGCTACTCTCAGATAATCCTCTATCCCTGGGGATATACAAATGAGCCTGCGGATGATTCAGCGCTGCTCTACCAACTGTCGAAAAATATGTCCCAGCTCATGGAATCGGTCAACGGCCGGGTCTATACCTACGGCCAGGCCGGGGATGCTCTCTATCTTACCAATGGTGACACGACTGACTGGGCCTATGGAGTATACGGTATCCCCGCTTTTACCATTGAACTCC
>CAZLBV010000023.1:0-3006 GCA_964557845.1 uncultured Eubacteriales bacterium
CTGCGAACTCAGTGCCATGAAGTATTTGGGCTGAGATCGGGTTGCCCGTAGGGTAAAAGAGGCCGGTAATAAATTAAAAAAGTTTCATAATCGATTCCATGAATCTTCTTTTATTGTGAAATCAATTTCCTGGAAGAAAGGAGATGGATATTCCAATCGGCCTATTTTACTGATGATTCAGAAATCTGGATTATTCAAGCGTCGAGGTTGCTGCCACGGCAAGGCCGCAGCCCATGAGATAGTAGCTGTCTACATCGAATGGGATGCAACGATGCCGGGGTAGTGAGATCGGCGCTCCCCTCCTTTTTAAAATATTTCAATTTGGGTAAAAATTGCTGATAAAAAATTGATAAAGCTAGAGTGAACCGATATAAATATTTTATTTAAATAGAGAAATGCGAATTAATGATAATCAACCATCAAAAATAACCATCAGCAATTTTTATGAATAATTCAGATTCAATAATTGTCTTGCATCGAATTTTGATATATGATACTAAATTAATTCTAAAAAGGAACTAAGATGAAACACACTCGTTTATTCCAATCCCATAAGAATCTTAACGGAAAAATGATCGAATTCTTTGGTTGGGAGATGCCGATAGAATATTCCGGAATTCTGGAAGAGCATATGGCTGTCCGGGAAACCGCTGGCTTATTTGACGTAAGCCATATGGGAGAAATATTGGTCTCAGGAAAACAGGCCCTGGATTTTGTGCAGTATCTGACTCCAAACAATGCCGCGCGTTTGGGGCCGGGCAAAGCCCAGTATTCTGCACTGACGACTCCTGAGGGAACCTTCATCGATGATCTTCTGGTTTATTATCTTGACAGTGACAAATATTTATTGGTAGTCAATGCTGCCAATACGGACAAAGATTTCGAATGGGTGATAAAACATCAGGAGGGATTTGATGTCGAGATAGAAAATCAAAGCGATCAGTATTCCCAGCTTGCCCTCCAGGGCCCCAAAGCCGAAGAAATCCTCAAAGTGCTTACAGATATCCCCTTGAACGAAATTGACAGCTTCGATTATAAATATGGAAAAGCAGTGGGCGAGGACGTATTGGTATCGAGGACCGGCTATACCGGAGAGGATGGATTCGAGATCTATACACTGTCTGAGTATCCTGAAAAGATATGGGATGCGATCCTGGAGAAGGGCAAAGCAGTAGGCGTAAAACCGATCGGATTGGGAGCCAGGGATACATTGAGGTTGGAAGCGGCTTTGATGCTTTATGGAAACGATATCGATGAAAACACGACGGTTTTAGAAGCAGGCCTGCGCTGGCTTGTGAAATTTAAAAAGGGGGATTTTCTCGGTCGTGAGGCCCTCTTGAAGCAGAAAGAGGAAGGCCTCTCACGACAGTTGGTCGGTTTTGAATTGAAGGACCGAGGAATCGCTCGGCCTCATCATCCGGTTTATGTGTCCGGGGAAGAGGTGTCCTATGTTAGATCAGGTACGTTTTCTCCCTTTTTAAAAAAGAGCATAGGCCTTACCTATTTACCCATAGAGTCCATTGAAGTCGGAACAGAGTTTGAGATCGATATTAGGGGAAAACGTGTGCGGGCTCAAGTAGTCCCTCTTCCTTTCTACAAAAGGAAGGCAGAATGAACACGGCTTTTATTGCAGAGGAATTTTGATCCTTTGTTTTTTCTTATACAAATTACAAAAATAACACTTTCTGTTTAGGAGGAAGATATGTTTCCAGATGATTTTTATTACACCAAAGATCATGAGTGGATTAAAACAGAAGATGATACCGCTGTTGTTGGTATCACGGATTTCGCTCAAAAACAGCTGGGTGATGTCGTCTTTGTTGAACTGCCAGAGGTTGGGACCAATCTTGATTTTCACCAGTCTTTAGGTGTCATTGAATCAGTTAAAGCAGTCTCGGATATTTACTCGCCTATCTCAGGAGAAATAGTGGAAACTAACGGGGATTTGGATGATTCTCCGGAATTGGTCAATGAAGATCCCCATGGCAGGGGTTGGATCATCAAGATCAAGATAAAAGACAAGACCGAGCTTGATCAACTCATGTCTGCCTCTGAATATGAAAAATTCCTCGATACTATTGAAGATTAATTAAAAAAAATAAACAAAAAGGATAATCTGTAAAGATGAGTTACATATCTCTTAGTGCCCAAGAAATACAGAATATGCTCGCCAAATTAGGGTTGTCTTCTGTTGAAGAATTATTTAAAACCGTATCTGCTGAAGTTCGCCTTAATTCTGATCTAAAGGTTCCTAAGGCTCATAGCGAGACTGAACTGCTGAAATATTTCCAGAACTTAAGCAGCAAGAATAAGGCCGTTGAATATATCTCTTTTTTAGGTGCGGGAGCCTATAATCATACGATCCCAGCGGTAGTCGATTATTTAAGCAGCCGGGGAGAATTCATCAGTCCGTACACTCCCTATCAACCTGAAGTAAGTCAGGGAACCCTGCAAATAATCTTTGAATTTCAGACATTGATCTGCCAATTGACCGGTATGGATATTGCCAACGCTTCTTTGTATGACGGCGCTTCTGCGGCGGCTGAAGCTGTGCTGATGGCCCACCGTTTGCAAAAAAAGCCTAAAGTGCTTATCTCGGCTTCAGTTCACCCTGAATCCAAAAAAGTAATAAACACATATGTAAAAAATCTGGAAATCCAGATCGAAGAAATCCCTTTTACTTCAGCAGGGACCATGGATCTCGATCATTTACGGGACAGGATGGATGAAAATGTCTCTGCTGTTCTCTGCCAATCACCTAATTTTTTAGGAGTGGTGGAAGATATTAAAGAGGTATCTGTCATCGCCCATAAATTTAAGGCATTATCTGTAGTTTTAGTCTCTGAATCTTTATCCTTAGGGCTCCTTCATCCCCCAGGAGAACAGCAGGCAGATATTGTTGCCGGTGAAGCGCAGTCTTTAGGGATTCCAGTCTCATTCGGAGGCCCGCATATCGGGTTTATGGCCTGCTCTATGGATTTTCTCCGGCAGTTTCCCGGACGAATT
>CAZLBV010000024.1:0-4924 GCA_964557845.1 uncultured Eubacteriales bacterium
GAGCGCATGCGCCGGGCTGCCATAACAGCTGCCGGTAAAGGCGATAACAATGGGGCCGTGCGCTTTTTGAAAGCTGTCGGAGGAGAGGGAACCCTCCAGGTGGGAATCGCAGGAGCTGTTATCGATCTGTTCGGAGGCAAGGAATTGTCAGCGGAAGAGACTTTTCGGAAACTCACGGAGCGCTTCAAACCGGAACAAGTCGAGCAAGAGATAAACTCAACGGGTATAATGTTGATGAGAGCGGGGCAGGCAGAACGTGCTCTAGAACTGTTCGAGCTCAACACGCGTATCTTTCCCGAATCGTGGAACACCTGGGATAGCTTGGGGGAAATGCTATTCAATCTCGGCCACAATGAAGCAGCCATCAAGGCCTACGAAAAGTCTCTGGAACTCAATCCCGACAATGAGCCCACAAAGAGGATGTTAGCAATGATCAAGGGTGGTAAGGAAGGATGATCTAAAAACCTCAAATGCAGCTTAGCTGACCTAAATCATTGATAATAACATTATGAGACTTCTTATAACCATCTAACCATGAAATCCAGTGAAAGGCCTATATTCCCAACCTGGCAATGATTATGGGCCTGTTCCTCTTTCGTAAATGCTCGCGTGGTTACGGATTTTGCCTTTGTCAATGCTTTTGCCTGCATATCTAACATTTTAAAAGGAATATATAAAAGGTCACCATTTTTTAATGGTGACTGGCTAGTGGAATAGTCTAAACATGGTCAGGACAGCGAGAACCGTAATCCCGGGGGAATCCCACCATTTCACCCAGAGGGGCAACAACGGGCAGGACATATTCTTGGCAAAATAGGTAACTATCCCTATTTCATGTAATTATCAGCCGCAAACTGCCAGTTGATCAATTTATCCATCAGCGCCTCTAGATAGGCAGCCCGACGATTCTGATAATCCAAATAATAGGCATGTTCCCAAACGTCGATGGTAAGAAGGGGCTTTACTCCATTGGTCAAAGGCGTTTCGGCATTTCCCGTTTTTACCACTTTGAGCTCTTCGCCATCTTTTACCAACCAGGCCCATCCACTACCGAACTGGGTACTAGCAGCATCAATGAGTGCATCTTTACAGGCCTGCAGACTTCCGAAGGAAGCCTCAATCTTTTCTTTGAAAGCTTTGGGTGGCTCCCCGCCGCCGTTGGATCGTAGACTATTCCAATAGAAAGTATGATTCCATACCTGAGCGGCATTATTGAATACCGACTGCTTATCTAAAGCTTTGAAGCTTTTTAGCACAATACTTTCCAGATCAAGTCCTGCCCAATCAGTATCAGCGATGAG
Organism: uncultured Eubacteriales bacterium; assembly: GCA_964557845.1. Lineage (GTDB taxonomy): Bacteria > Acidobacteriota > Aminicenantia > Aminicenantales > Aminicenantaceae > CAZLBV01. The sequence goes on from CAZLBV010000024.1 coordinate 1,302, forward strand.
TTTATTTAAATTATTGACATAGCCCTGATGATGCTTTCCATAATGAAAACTAAGGGTTTTTGCGGAAATTACCGGTTCCAGGGCATCTTCGGCATAAGGCAGAGAAGGAAGAATAATGGAATTATCCGCTTTAGCGATAGGGGGAAAACCACCAACAGACAGTCCTATAGCCGCTGTTCCGGTAGCAGCTAAAAATTGTCGCCTTGTGAGGGCCGATCCTGCTTTGCTTTTCTTATTCATAATACCTCCTTTAAATTAACCTGAACTATTCATAAAAAATGCCGATTTAGCTATTAAACAATTTATTATCATGAAATTGGAATATTTTTCAAAAAACACTTTTTTCTTCAGGATGTGGTTTATGATGTTCATTTTATATCGGCATTTATTACCTAAAGGCGAACCGATCTCGGACCATTTACTGCGTTGCGGCGGATTCGCGGTGGATGACCACAGCTTCACCCGCCGACGCCTTGTAACTGGACCAATCTCGACTCGTGAATAATCCAGGTTAAAAGATAGAAATTTGTTTCTCTTTTATGCTGGCTGGGAAATCATTTCAGTTCTCATTTTCCCTTTCGAGCATCCCTTAAAAATATAAATCACGACAAAACGGAAGTCAAGGAACATCGGGAGTCGCTCCTGGTGGGCTAAAACGCCTCACAAGAAAACAGCTAGGTTAAAGAAACACCCGAAAACAGCCGGTTGTCAGAATATATTTATTAAATGATTGACAATTAGTCTTACGCTAAAGTAAGATATATCTAAATTGGTAAGAATTTAATAGTGCCATGGCTGAAACCACCATAACCACTAAGGGGCAATGTGTCGTGCCCAAGAAAATAAGGGACTACATGCGCCTTAATCCTGGGGATAAAATCGATTTTATCATCCGTGAAAACGGAGAGGTATATGTGCGGCCGGTTACTCTGGATGTTCGGGAACTTAAGGGCCAGATGAAAAAACCTGGCCGCAGGCCTGTATCCCTTAAAGAAATGGAAAAAGCTGTGAGAAAAAGAGCCGGAAAATCTAAATGATAGGGCTGGATACGAACATTCTGGTTAGATACCTCACTCAAGACAATCCTGATCAATCGAGGAGAGCGTCGATTGAAATTGAAAAAGGATTGTCTGCCGGTCATATGTTCTTTATCACCGATATTGTCATGTGCGAGCTGGTTTGGGTGCTGGAATCCGCTTACGAACATGACCGCTGGGAAATAATCCCTGTTCTCGAAAATATCCTGAGAACCAAACAATTTCGATTCGAGAATAAGGACCTGCTGTGGAAAAGTCTGGCTGACTATCAAAACAAAAAAGGAGACTTTGCAGACTACCTTGTCGGACATGTCGGCCAAAAAGCCGGCTGCCAAGCAACAATTACCTTTGATACTGCTTTAAAGAATAATCCGCTCTTTCGGGTCGTGTAGCCTTATTTTCAAAATAAAAAAAATGGTGACAGCATACCCATATGCCCAATTTCTGAAGGATCAAGATAATATACATATTGACCTTATATAAAAAAATTAGGTAAATAGTAAGGCGGATCCAATTAATATAAAAGAAGGAGATAGCTGTGAAAAGAACTGCATTAAATAAAAATGAATGTCTTATCGTTTTTTTCCTGATCCTGGGCTTGTCAGCGTTTCTAATAAATTGTGGTAGTAATGAAAGCGTATCAAAATCCACACACCATCCGGAAAAAATTACAGTCATGCAGTCATCAGTATCCATTGGAGATCCGCATATCTGCAGTGATTCGACCGACAGGCTGAGTCTTATATTCAACATATATGAAGCCCTGGTTGAACTGGATAAAGACGGAAACTATCAGCCATCACTGGCGGAAAGCTGGCAGGTTGAGGAAGACGGCCTCACCTGGACATTTAAATTAAGAGATGGCGTAAGATTCCATAATGGTGACACCCTCGACACTGAAGATGTGGTTGCTACTCTTGAGCGTGTACTGGATCCAGCCATCGGAGGAGCATTCGGAACCCAGGGTGTTTACATCAGCTATCTTGGTAACGCAGAAATCTCAGCCATCGACTCCCACATAGTTCAGATCGTCACCGAAGAACCCATAGCTGATCTTTTAGATCTTCTGGTGGCTATGCCGATATGCCCCAAAAGCGAGCTGAACAAACTGCCTCATGAATATGTAGGCAGCGGCCCTTATCAAGTTTTAGAACAATCAGATAACCAAATGATCTTAAAGGTCCATGAAAAATACTGGGGAAAAACTCCGGCCTATACAGAAATACACTGGATCGCTGAATCCGATGTAGAGAAAAGAGTCCAAGCTTTAATCAGCGGCCAGGCAGATATAGTCTCCGGCCTAAGCATACAGGATGCAGAAAAAATCAAACAAACCGAAGGCAACGCCTCCGTCTATGAACTTGAAAGCGGACTCTGTATTATTTTTATGTGCAATGCCCAGAAGGGGCCCTGCATGGACCGTCGTGTTCGTCAGTCTCTGAACTATGCCTTAGATGTCAATAAAATAATTAAAGATATAAAACAGGACGCAGCCACACCTTTAAACGGCTACCTGACGCCCCATCACTTCGGCTACAATCCAGAAACACCGGTTTATCCTTATGACCCGGATAAAGCCCGCACCTTACTGGCGGAAGCTGGATACAGTGAAGGGTTGGAGCTGGTTTTCGATATCCCGGCGGTTATGCCGGATGAAGCTCCCAGGTTGGCCCAGATGATGAAAGAACAATATAAACAGGTAGGAATATCGGTCGATATCATTGAGCACAAAGACCGGGCCGCTTACTCTGAGATGGTACGCAGTAAAAACATCCATGATGCCTGCTGTTTTGACTCGAGCCCCCGCAGCACCTATCGTGTGCTCCGCGAGAAGATCCAATCCACCTTGCAGGGGCCTTGGTGGCAGGGATATGAAAACACAGAAGTCAACGCTCTGATCGAACAAGCTGAGTCCACCTTCGATGATCAAGAAAGACAAAAAATCTACCGCCGCATATACTCTCTGATCCACGACGATGCTCCCTGGATATTCCTCTACCGGCCCACCCGGTACTGGGGGATCGGATCAGCAATGAAAGACTGGCAACCCAGGCCAGATGGTTTGCTCATCTTTGACTGATAAAAAATTGTGATCGGATTATTGTTTCTTTTATTGACTGGATAAGCTTCAATCTTATAGTATTTAATATCAAATTTGAATTAATCTCACTTTATGAAAGTGCAATACTTATTTGAAAAAGCCCATTTTTTAAGGAGACATCTGAAATGAGGATCAAAAAACACTTTTTAATTTCAATTGTTTTCATAATTATCCTCTCAACAACCTTAACGGTTTCGGCCCAACCCCAGGAAGACGTACTCGAGTCGCTGAGATCAATAGCGGTTATCGAGCAGAAAGTCATGGTTCCCATGCGTGACGGAGTCCGGCTGTCTACCGACATCTATCGGCCTAAAACAGATAAGCCGGTTCCGGTTATTCTCTCGAGATCACCTTATGATTTTAATCCCTGGGATGACGGTGAACTAAACAACTACATCTATCTATCAGCTTTAAGACAGGTTAGACGGGGGTATGCCTTTGTATCGCAGAACGAAAGGGGAAGGTATTTCTCGGAAGGTAAATGG
>CAZLBV010000025.1:0-11252 GCA_964557845.1 uncultured Eubacteriales bacterium
ATTCTTTTCTTTTTCCTGCTTCTTATCGCTGCTCTGACTTCCACCATTTCAATGCTGGAAGTACCGGTGGCTTACTTTGTGGACGAAAAGCAGTGGTCCCGACGTAAAGCCGCCTTAATTGTAGGCGCCTTCTGTTTTCTCTTAGGAGTACCTTCAGGTCTCTCGGCCAATGGTATGCAGCTGTTCACCAAATGGCATTTCATGCGTTATATGGATCTAATATTTGGAAATATTGTCCTGGCAGTCGGAGGCCTATGTATCAGTCTGTTTTTAGTCTATGTCTGGAAGCTTAAAAATGCGCTTAAAGAAATCTCCCAGGGAAGCACTGGTTTTAAGCTCAAACCACTCTGGGTATTCAACATCCGATTTCTGGTACCGGCCGTTATCATCCTGATCCTTATTTTTATCCGCATCTTCGTCAGCTGACCCAACCGCATCCAAAAAAATATAAAGTTAATTTTTAAGCCAAAAAAGTATTTTTACTTTCTTGATGGGATATGATAAATATACGGATTAAAAAGATGCCCATCAAGGGCTTAATTTGTGGAGACAAGAAACATGCAGAGCCAGAACATAAATAACCGGGGAAGCTGGGGATCGAAGATCGCCTTTATTTTTGCCGCTACCGGATCTGCGATCGGATTGGGAAACATATGGCGATTTCCCATGGCCGTAGGTATGAACGGCGGGGCTGTATTTGTTTTCGTTTATGTGCTGGCGGTGGCGGTGGTAGGTTTTACAGTTATGCTGGCCGAGCTTTCTCTCGGCCGCTTCTCCCAGAAAAATCCCGTCGGCGCCATAGAAAAGGTCAAACCAGGGTCCATCTGGAAAGGAATGGGTTATCTAGGGCTGACAACTGCTGTTTTTATCCTCTCCTATTACGCAGTCTTAGCCGGTTGGGCTGTGGGATATCTGGTTAAAACCGTCTCCGGTGCCTTTAAAGGGACGGTCACCGCAGGATTATCGGAAAACATCTTTACAGAATTCACCGGAAATCCCCTCCAGGTTCTGCTTTTTTTTGTGATCATGCTACTCATCACCACGTTTATCATTTCCAGAGGAGTAAAAGAGGGTATAGAGAAATGGACCAAAATATTAATGCCGCTCCTTTTCCTTCTGATCCTATATTTAGCTATCCGGGCCCTGCTTCTTCCTGGAGCTGAAAAAGGTATTTCTTTCTATTTAAATCCCGATTTTTCCAAATTAAACGGAAAAGTGATCCTTATGGCCCTAGGTCAGGCATTTTTTTCGTTAAGCCTGGGCATGGGGATCATGGTGACCTACGGAAGTTATATTAATAAAAAAGACAATCTGGTAACTTCCGCCGGCTGGGTTTGTTTTTCCGATTTTTTGATCGCATTTCTGGCCGGGATCATTATTTTCCCTACACTCTTTGCCATTCCCGGAATCTCCCCGGCCGCAGGTCCGGGATTGGTCTTTAAAGTCTTTCCACTGATCTTTTCTCAGATTCCGGGCGGCAATTTTTTTGGGGCGCTCTTCTTCATGCTCCTCATTGTGGCAGCCTTGACATCAACTATCTCACTCTTAGAAGTACCGGTGGCTTTTCTAATGGACGAGTTGAACTGGACCCGCAGACGGTCAGCATGGATAATGGGAACAATAATATTTATACTCGGTGTTCCCAGCGCCCTTTCTGCTGGGGGAATGCAATTTTTCACCAAAATTGACTTTTTGGGAAAGGTCGATTTCATGTTCGGTAATATTTCCCTGGCTGTAGGCGCTTTTTTTCTTTGCATTTTTGTCGGTTATATCTGGAAAATAAAAAACGCCCTTCAAGAGATTGCCTCTGGCAGCCAGGGATTCAAATTGGGTCCGATCTGGGCTTTTTCCGTTAAATTTTTTACACCGATCATTATCTTGTTTATCCTATATTTTATAAAAACCATTGCAGGTTAGAGGAAAATATGAATAAAAAAAGTATTTTGGCTGCATTCTGCATAACAGTCGTTTTTAGCTGTATATCTTTGGACGCCGCTGATATCACAGGTAAGGTTACTTTACTTCCCAAAGGAAAACCCTATGGACGGGGAGCCATTCTGCTCAGGCCGTTGGGTGAGGAAACATTCGTTAAAGCCGACATCGACAAAAAGGGAAATTATCTTCATCAAGATGTCAAACCCGGACGCTATATTATTAAAATGGATCTCTATGGGCTTACACCTGTAGAGAGAGAGATCGAGATCATTGAATCAGACACCACCCGCACCATAGATTTTTCAATAACCCTGTCATTTCTGGATAAAATGCTGGTATTCATGTGGGAAAAAAGCGATTTTATCTGGTATCCTGTCATGGTTTTTCTGCTTCTGGGAGTGGGAATACTATTGACGATAGTCTGCCGCTTGATCCAGGTGCGGAAGCTGGTTCTTTCCTTGAAAATGGTTCTGCGAGGGGCCCTGCATAAAGACAAAGTCGAAAAAGAGGAGGGGGACATATCCCCTTATGCTGCCTTGATGACAGCCCTAGCTGCTACTGTCGGCAATGGTAATATTGCCGGAGTCGCCACGGCCATCGCCACCGGCGGACCAGGAGCTCCAGTGTGGATGTGGATCGCAGGATTTTTTGGAATGGCAACTAAATATGCCGAAGGTTTTTTTGGAGTCAGGTTCAGAATAAAAAACAAAAGAGGGGAAATGTCCGGCGGACCCATGTATTATGCCCGATACGGGATCAAAAATGAAAAACTCGCCAAATTCATGGGATTATTTTTCGCCATCTGCGGATCATTCGCTTGTTTATTCGGCACCGGCAACATGGCTCAATCCAACTCCATGGCGCTCGCCTTTAATGATCAATTCGGGGTTCCTTTCTGGCTGACCGGCCTGGTCATCACCACCCTGGTGGGCATGGTTGTCCTGGGAGGCATTAAAAGGATAGGCGGCGTGTCCGAAAGATTGGTCCCCACCATGATCATCCTGTATTTTGGAGGAGCCATTGTCATCATTGCCGCTAATATCACCAACCTGCCGCACGCTTTTTCCGTGATCTTTAAATCCGCTTTCTCGATCAAAGCTGTGGGAGGCGCTATGGTGGGAACATCCATACGCCAGGCGATTGCCATCGGAGTCAGAAGAGGCCTCCTTTCCAATGAATCTGGCCTGGGTTCGGCCGCGATCGCCCAATCTGCCTCAAAATCATCTGACCCTCCAAAAAATGGATTGATCGCCATGACCGGCACCTTTATCGATACCCTAGTGGTTAATACTCTAACCACTCTCACCATCGTAATTACCGGAATGTATTTAAAAACCGCGGCCTTTGGTGCCTCAGATGCTCTGACGTCGACCCAGCTTACCGCCGCTGCCTTCGATTCGGTTCTTCCTTACGGCGGATATATCATTGCCCTCAGTTCGCTGTTGTTCGGTTATTCCACTCTCCTGGGGTGGTGTTTTTACGGTGAAAAATGTATGGAATACATGTTTGGAGTAAAGGTTATATTTGGATACAGGATCATATTTCTCATTCTTCTGTTTTTAGGATCGAACCTGCAAGGAGTCCATCTTAATATCATCTGGCTTATAGGAGATACCGCCAATGCCTTTATGGCCTTCCCTAATCTGGTCGCGCTCTTATTTTTAAGTGGAATGCTGGGTAAGGTCACCAACGATTATTTTTATAAAAAGAAAAAAAGAAAATAACCTGGCCGCTTGAATGTCGAAAAAAAAAGATATTCTCATCCTAGGTATAAAATGCCTGGTCAGTTTTTCCCTGCTGGGATTTATTCTTGTTTTTAAAATCCCTTTGAAAGAAATTAAAGATGTCATTCTATCCGCTGACATAGGATGGATCATCGCCTCATTTTCCCTTCATTCCCTCGGACTGCTTATCAGTGCAGTCCGCTGGCGGATTCTGATAAGAGCCCAAGAGGATGATGCCCCCTTGTTATTTCTGGCTAAATCCTACCTGGTCGGTTCTTTTTTCAACAATCTGCTTCCTACCAGGATCGGCGGCGATGCTGTCCGCGTTTGGGACGGTTCCCGTCTTTCCCGGTCCGTAGTTAAATCATTCGCCATTGTTCTGGTCGAACGCCTTACAGGGATCATAGTCCTCCTTTTTTTCGCTCTGGGAGCTGCGGCCTTACGTTTAGAGATGGCCCAATCTGTTCCTGTTATCTGGGTGGCACTGATCTCAGGGGGAGCCGGCATTATCCTTATCTTACTTTTCTTCTCGCCTCTGACACTATGGATACTGCATTTTGTCCCCGACACAAAAATCCTGGGAAAAATAAAACAAAAGATTGTTTCTCTTCGGGAAACCATTCTTTTCTACCGGGGGAAGAAACCTCAATTGACCAAAGCCATGTTCTGGGCCTTGCTCCTCCAAGTAAATGTCATCCTCCATTTCTTTCTCATCGGTAAAGCCCTGAAAATCAGCATAAATATCATCGATTATTTCGTATTCATTCCGCTCGTGCTTCTCATCCAACTCATCCCCGTGACCATTAACGGCCTCGGTTTAAGAGAAGGTGCCTATCTGGAGATATTTAAGTTTTATGGCATCGCCGGTGAAACCGCCCTTGCCTTTTCATTTATCGATTTGGCTTTTATGTTGATTGTTGGGACCTTTGGGGGGATAATATATGTAACTAGAAAATGATTTATCATCCATCCATAAGGACACCCATCCGCAGATTAATTCTCGTTTTGCTTCTTTCCAGCATCCATTCCTTTCTTATCTCTGCTTTTCCCTATCAGGATGTTACCGATTATGAGCTCAGGCTTAAAAAATTGATCGAAGAAATAAATTCCATTCAAACCAAGATCAGAGCTGCAGAACAGCAGGAAACTTCTATTCTCTCGCGTTTGGAAAAGATCGGCTTCAATAAGAAACTGATAGAAAAGGAACTTAAAGCCTACCGTCTAAGGGTTGATAAAGCCAATTTGGAGCTTGAGGAAATCGAAAAAACTACAGAAGAACTGGAGAAGAAGCTGGAAGCAGAAAAAGATGCAGTCAAAAAAACACTGGTTACTATGTATAAATTCGGCCGGATGACTTACCTTGATTTCATGATCCAAGTAGATAATATTGGCAGTCTGATATCTGAAAATAAAAACCTTTCCCTACTGGCTGATACCCAAAAAAAGATCATTGATGGATATATGGAAATACTCTCCCAATTAAATCAGTCTCATAAAGACCTGGAAAATAAAAAACAGGAAATCTCCCAACTCATCCAGGATACCCGGCAAAAAGAAGAAGATTACAATAATCAGGAAAAACAGAATCAGGCTCTTCTCAATCGGATTAAACAAAACCGTGATGCTCATCTTCAAACTCTCGAAGAATTACAGCAAAGGGCAGAACAGCTTCAAGATCTCATGAAAAAACTTTTAAAGGAAGAAATCACTCTTCCTTTTCCCATCATCCCTCTTTATGAAAAAAAAGGAAAACTACCCTGGCCTGTCACAGGAAAAGTAGTATCCAGATTCGGATTGGAGCATCATCCTAGATTCAATACCAAAACTCAGAATAATGGTATCGAGATCAAGCCTGATGACGGTATCACGGTTAAGTCCATCCACCGGGGGATCGTAGCCTTTTCTGACTATTTTCCCGGTTACGGAAACCTGATCATCATCGATCATGGCCTGACTTACTATTCCCTTTATGGGCATTGTTCGGAATTAATAGCTAAAAAAGGGGATCCGGTAAAAGAAGAACAACCGATCGCAATGGTTGGGGATATCAGTTCGGTCCAAGGAACCACCCTTTATTTTGAAATAAGGCATAAAATCGATAATCAGGTGAAGGCATTGGATCCCTTGCAATGGTTGAGAAAAAGATGATAAAATTCCTCTTTCAAATTAAAAGAAAAATTCAATTAAGTAAAATTATGAAAAGTCAAAAAAACAGAAACATTATAGTCTTGAGTATAATTGCTGCCATTTCCCTTTTTTTCTTGTTAAACAAGCAATTCCTTTCAGGTTTGATCTCGAAACAGTCAGACGACAAAAACCTTCGTATTTTGGGGTCGGTAATTTCTCTGATCAAGGAAGATTATGTGGAAATGCCGGATCCGGCCAAAACGATGGACGGATCATTTAAGGGATTGGTGGATTCTCTAGACGGATATTCCTGCTATCTGGAAAAAGATAAGATTAGCCTTTTTAATGCCCGGAGAAAAAATCAGTTATATTCACCTGGTATAATTATTTATAAAAGATATGGGGCCTTCCCGGTTGTTATTGGATTGGAAGAGGGCTCTCCGGCTGCTAAAACGGGAATTAAGATCGGAGATACTATCAGCGCTATCGATGGCGCTCAAACTCTCTTGATGAACATGGAAGAAGCAAACCTGGCGTTGTTGAGTCCCAAACCAGAACCAATAAAACTAAAGATCCTCGGTATAAGAGAAGATAAAGAATTAGAAGTAGATAGAACAAATATATATGAAGACTCCCATTCTTTTAAATCAGCAGATAAATTGAGCGGCGTTTTAGCCATTCATGATCTTACACATCCGTTATCTTCTACCATTGAGAAAACACTCGTTCCTGAGTTAAAAAATCAGGACTCTCCGCTTATCATTGATCTAAGAAACTGTGTAGTTGGTGACATTGAAGAAGCTTGCCGGTTCATTAACCTTTTCCTTCAAAAGGATAAAATCGGTTATCTTGACGGTAAAGACGCCGATAAAGACATTTCCTGCCCTGCTAAAGCAGAATTGGAGCATTTGCCTTTGATAATCTGGATGAACCAAGCCACGATGGGCCCTGCAGAAATCGTTGCCGGAGTTCTTCAAAAATTCAGAAAAACTAAGGTTATTGGACTTCCATCACCGGGATTTACAGCTGAAAGGGATCTCATCCCTCTCAATGATGAAAGCTTCCTACTGCTGGCAACCTGGATATTCAGATTTAACGAAAAAGAATCCCTCTGGAAAGAAGGGATAAAACCGGACATAGAAATTGAACCAGAAAAACAAACCGAGGCTTCTTATCTTCAAGCAACTCGAGGTCTCCTTTCGCAAATGTGATTAATGCAGAAGCATACATCCAAATCCTACCGGAATCAACAAAATGGTACTAAACCACTGCTGATCTTTCTTATTGTCCTGGCAATCATATCTGTGGTGGGACTGGATTTCATCAATTGGCAAAAAAATGAAGCTTCCTTCTTGTTCTCCCAATTTATTAAACGTCCGGAAACACTCCTCCGACCGGAATTCCTTCACAGAATTCTCCAAAAAAATTTAAATAAAATTGAAATTCCAATAGAATCCGTTCACAAATATATAGATGCAGATAAGATCCTTCATATAAAAATCGACCTTGAAATGGAAAAATTCTTACAACTTTCCTCTGTCCTGGATGAGGAGTTTTCCACAGCCGGAGCGGTCGTGCATAAAAAAGACAGCCGGGAAACACCAGAACTAGAATATCATCTCTGGCTGGTGGATGCTGAAGAAGCCAGATCCTTGTCGATTCTGTTCGCCAGCAAAAAGGAAAAAACTGTTAGACCTTTATCAGAAAGTGTAGAAGGGGCAGTTGGCAAAGTTGCGCTGATCATTGATGATATGGGTTACAGTCTCGAAGCGTTGGACATTCTCAGCTCCCTTAAACTGCCTGTTACTATCTCAATTTTACCCCACAGCCCTTATGCCAGAGAAACCGCTGAGATTGCACGCAGCAACCAATTGGAAGTCATCCTTCATCTCCCCCTTGAACCTATCAATAATAACCACGAAACATATGACGATGGGGGGCTGATTCTTTCTAGTATGGAAGATCAGGAGATCATAGAACTGCTCAATGAAAACTTTAAGATGGTTCCCTTTATAACAGGAACAAACAATCATATGGGATCAAAAATCACAGCCGATAACAGAATCATGTCCATAATACTGAGATCAGTATTGGAAAGAAATCTGTTCTTCATAGACAGCCGAACTACTGCCCGATCAGTGGCTTATTCCCTTGCACAGAAAATGGGCATTCCTTCCGCCAAGAGGGATGTATTTCTCGATGGAGAGAGAGATGAGGACTATATCACCGGAAAACTTCAGGAACTTTTTAATAAAGCCAGGAGAACAGGTGTGGCGGTCGGGATCTGCCACCCCCATCCTGAAACATTAAAGGTGTTAAAAAACAGCTTCCACCTCATCAAAGAATACAAGCTTCAGCCTGTTTTTGCATCCGAGATCGTCCAGTAAGTATAAGATTCTTTCGCTGAGTAGGAAAACTGAATTCCTAACCCTCTTTCTTGTTCTCCCCCTCAAAAAAAGCGACAACCCCGGTTATATTGTCATGCCCACCATGTTGATTCGCCATTTTTACAAGCCGACGGCATATCTTTTCCGGCGTTTTGAATTTATGAAAAATCTTAACTATCTGGGAATCCGAAGTATAAGCATAAAGTCCATCTGTACATAAGAGAAGATATTCACTGATATTAAAGTTGACATGAAAAGTATCAACCATCACATCTGTACCAAAACCGAGTGAACGAGTTACCATATTTCTAAAAGGAGACTGCTGGGCTTGAAATTCTGTCATTAAATGGCTGCGTATTTGTTCCGCTTTCCAGGAATGGTCAAGAGTAAGCTGGTCTATTTCATTACCGCTAATTTTATAGGCTCGGCTGTCACCAATATTTGCAATAACTGCAGTAGCTTCGCAAACAAGAGCCGCAACCATGGTTGTTCCCATCCCGGCCAGATATTCCTTTTGAGAGGCTTCTTGGAATATCCTACGGTTAGCGTCCTGGAATGAAACCTCAAGAGCCATCTGGCACACCTCAGGAGAACGGCCTTCATTCAAAAATAAAGGGATCTTTTCCCTCAAAGTCTCTACAGCAAGCGCGCTGGCAAACTCTCCTCCGACATGACCGCCGATCCCATCTGCAACGGCAAGGAGATATAGAGGAACTTCATTTGAATTCTTTTTCACAAGTTGAATGCAGATGAAGTCATCCTCATTTATTCTTCTTTTTTTACCTATATCGGTATGCCCAAAAGCTTTAATCTGCATTATCATGTACTATACCTTTTTCCAACAGCTCCCTGCCCGGGATCACGGAAAATAAAATATTCGAGCAGAATCATGCCCCGATTAGGAGTCATTCTTTTTAAAAAGGAGCACGGTATTGCCCATTTCGATCATATCGCCGGACTTAAGAACCGTCATTTCAGTTATGATCCGGCCATTGACCTTGGTAGTATTCGTGGTGCTCTCATTATTTATAAAAAATTGTCGGTTGGCAATATCACACAATATGGTGGCTTGCTGTTTGGACACAGTGTCATCGATTAATTCTATATCATTTTTTCTGGCACCGGCGCGGCCGATCGATGTTGACCTTTTTTGCAGGGCAAACTGTTTTCCTTGATCATCCCCTTTCTGAACTACTAATTCCACTCCTAAGCTCATGACATCCTGAGATTCATCGGAAAATGAAATACGCTCTGCTTTTGAGAGAGTTTTTTTTCGAGATCTAGATCTAACTCTTAATAAGATAAGAATTATTATTAAAACCAGAAATAAAACTACTCCTCCATACAGCAGATATTTCTTGGTGTTAGATACATCCGCAAATACACCCTTGGAACAAAAAAGGAAAGTAGAAAAAAACATCAGAAATATACTGCCTTTATTTATTTCCATTTATCTCCCTCCACCAATGTCATCTCTAGGATAAATTATATATAGACTAAAAAAAAATTTGTCAAATTAAAAACCAACTTCCAAGTAATCTGAATAATATTTTGTTAAGAAGACCCCTCGTCTTTCTGAAGGATTTATACCTGTCCATTCCCGTCCCTCTGCTTTGGCTACCATAAAATGGGGGATTTCTATTTGTTATATTGATACTATGAATGAATTATATTAATATTAATAAACAGAGGTGAGACGAAATGAAAAAATGGATAACCATAATTATTTTGCTTGCAGTCGTTCTAGTTTTAGCCTGGATCTTACAAAAAACCGGACTATTTAAGACTATAAGCTCAGAAGAACTGAAAAATTCAATTGAAATCGTCGATGTAGAAACCAAGTGGGTGGATAAATATTATCAACCCTGGCCTCCCCGTTTAGTGATCGTTCCGACGATTTCCTTCCGGGTCAAAAATATATCTGACAAACCGATCGATTATATAAATTTCAATGCAAATTTCCGGTTCAAAGACGATTTTGAAAATTTGGGCGATGCTTTTTTGGCTGCCATCCGGCAAGATCCTATCCAACCCGGTGAAACCAGCGATGTCATTTTTCTTAAAAGCAATTACGGAGTAGATGGAAAAAGCCTCGATCAAATCAAAACCAATCCTCATTGGAAAACAGTTACAGTCAAATTGTTCGCCCAATCCAAAGGTTCCACAATTCCTCTTGGAGAGTGGGATGTGTCCCGGGAAATAGATTTTAAGGAACCAGAAACCGTAGGCCCGGAAACCAAAAAAATCCCGGAAGAAGAGAAAAAGGAAGAAAAAAAATAAGACGGGACTAGACTTGCAATTTATATGGACATGAAATCATGAACTCATTAATACCCACAAAAATTTTTTTAACCAAAGGTAAAGGGCAGCACAAAGAAAAATTAGCCAGCCTTGAATTAGCTCTTCGTGACGCCAAGATCGCTCCCTATAATCTCGTCAAAATCTCAAGCATTTTCCCACCCGGCTGCAAATATATATCAAGAGAAGAAGGACTTAAGGACTTGAAACAAGGACAGATAGTCTTCTTGGTCATGAGTGAAAATTCCACGAATGAAGCCCACCGTTTGGTTTCGGCCTCAATAGGATTAGCGATCCCGAACAATCCCTCTCACTATGGATATCTCTCCGAACATCATGCTTTTGGACAGAATGAAAAAGAAGCGGGCAGGTATGCCGAAGACCTGGCAACTTATATGTTAGCCACTACTTTGGGAAAAGATTATGACACCAGTCATATTTGGGATGAAGATAAGCACATTTATAAAATCACAAACAATATTATTGTAAAAACCCGTAATATTACCCAAACAGCCAATGGAAAACCGGGATTGTGGACAACCGTGCTGGCAGCTGCAGTCTGCATCTGCTGATTTAATACAATAGACAGTGAAGAGTTTGTGCTGAGATCGGCGCAAACTCATCTAACATACGAAATTGCATGGATCATTTACTAATCCGAAGTGAAATAATTTAATCTAAAATCTATTTATGAATCCTTGAAATTAAGTGTCTGGATTATTAGCGCGTCGAGATTGGTGCATCAACAAGGCGCCGGCAGGTGAAGCTGTATAAATAATAC
>CAZLBV010000026.1:0-4274 GCA_964557845.1 uncultured Eubacteriales bacterium
GGCGGGCTTCATCAATGACTCTTTTCCATCCCGGCCCACCTGGCTTGACCAGTCGATAAAAAGAGCGAAGGGTTTTTTTATCCGATGGCTTGGTCAGGAAAGTTATACCGATCCAACAAACCGAGGTTATCCCCACCCCGATCAGAAGACGAAGATAAGCTGTCAATTGCGGTAATCCGGTGTGCGGATGAACAAATTGAAAATAAAGGGCCACACAGAAAGACACAACCATAGCGGTTATCTCACTGATGGGATTTATTCTCCACCAGAACCATCTAAGTATGAACAGTAGGCCTGTACCGGCACCTATCTGCAGCAGTATCTCGAATGCCTGTAATGCATTACTCAGGAGTAATGCTAAGATGCCTGCCAGGATCATCAAGACAACTGTTGATATCCTGCCGATCAGGACCATGGTTTTTTCATCAGCCTCAGGATTGATAAATCTTTTATAAAAATCATTTACAACATAAGAAGAACCCCAGTTTAAATGGGTCGATATGGTTGACATAAAAGCTGCGATCAAAGAAGCCACTACGATCCCCAGGAGTCCCCTGGGTAAAAATGTCAGCATGGCCGGATAGGCCAGATCATGTTTAAGTACCGCTGGATCGACATGGGGAAATGCTGTTCGCAGTGATTCCAGATCAGGAAAAACCAGCAGGGAACAGAGAGCCACCAGGATCCACGGCCAGGGACGCAGGGCATAATGGGCGGCATTAAAAAGAAAGGTCGCTCCAATCGCATGTTTCTCCGACTTAGCTGACAGCATACGCTGGGCAATATAGCCTCCTCCGCCTGGTTCTGCTCCTGGATACCAAACACTCCACCACTGAACCGCTAAAGGAAGCAGAAAAAGAGGAATATAGGATTGAGGATCGGAAAAATCAGGAAGAAGCCGGAGTTTGGAAACTACTGCATCATGGGATATAAGGTTGCCGATTCCTCCAACCTGGGGAAGATTGATGGCCACAACCGCCGCCCCTATGGATCCAACCATGGCGATCCCAAATTGGAAAAAATCCGTTATCAATACACCTCTCAGACCACCAAGTGCGCTATATATGACGGTTATCAGCGAAGCTATCACAAGAGATTCAAGCTTAGTGAGTTTGAGCATAACTCCACCTATCTTGATAATTGCAAGGGATACGGTAGCCATGATAATTATATTAAAGAAAACACCAAGATAAATGGCCCGGAAACCCCGCAAAAATGCCGCCGTTTTTCCGCTGTAGCGCAGTTCATAAAATTCGATATCGGTTAAAACCTTAGACCTTCTCCAGAGCTTGGCATAAATAAATACGGTCAACATGCCAGTTAAAAGAAAGGCCCACCAGACCCAATTCCCCACCACACCGTTTTGACGGACAATATCGGTCACCAGATTAGGTGTGTCCGTGGAAAACGTGGTCGCTACCATGGATACACCCAGTAACCACCAGGGCATGTTTCTTCCTGAAAGAAAGAATTCGGAAGAGCTTTGGCCGGCCTTTTTGGCAACAGCTAAACCAATTCCCAGTGAGATCACAAAAAAGCCGATAATAAATGCCCAATCTATCCCCTGTAAGATCATTTACTGCTCCTTTTTCAGGTCACCCATAATAACATAATTGTTTATATATCTATAGTGTTTTATTGCATCGAAAAGCAGAAGATAGAATAAAATCAGAAGGAAAAACCAAAATCCGAAATTTTAAGCAAGAAGCCTTAAACATAAGACAGTGGTCAGGATTCAGGATAATTGACCTTAGGATGATTGTATGATATTAGCTGTAGCATAATTCCGATTATGAGGTGAAGAATGAAAAAAAAAGCCTACCTCCGTGGATCATAAAGCAATGAAATCCTACACTCGCCGCAGCTTTCTAAAAACCAGCACAGCAGCGGGGCTGGGATTATCATTGGGAAAATTGGGTTCAGCTTCATCCAGACCACAAACATCTTCTATTCTTGAAACATTTAAGGCCAAACCTCTGGAAAAAGTAAGGATCGGTTTTGTGGGAGTCGGCCTTCAAGGATCCTCTCATATTCGAAATTTACTTAAGATCGACAATGTTGAAATAAAAGCCATTGGCGATATCGTGGAAGAAAAGGTAAAAAGGATCCAACAGTGGGTCAAGGAATCCGGCCAGCCTAAACCAGAAGGATATTTCAGGAGTGAAACCGATTTTATGCGGATGTGTGAACGGGATGACCTTGATCTTATCATAACCGCAACCCCATGGAAATGGCATGTTCCGGTGTGTGTTGCTGCCATGAAAAGCGGAAAACATGCGGCCACTGAAGTCCCGGCAGCAGTCACTCTGGATGAATGCTGGGAATTGGTGGAAACCTCGGAATACACCCGTAAATACTGTGTTATGCTGGAGAACTGCTGTTACAGTGAACGGGCTCTTTTAAGTTTAAATCTGGCAAGAGCAGGGCTCTTAGGTGAAATTATCAATGGATGCTGCGGTTATTTACATGACCTAAGGGAAGTTAAGTTCAACGGTAAAGACGAAGCCCTTTGGAGAACCGCTCATTCCATCGTCAGAAATGGTAATTTGTATCCTACCCATGGATTAGGGCCGGTAGCAGAAGCAATGGATATCAATCGTGGCGATAGATTCGATTATCTGGTTTCAATGAGCAGTGTTTCCAGAGGATTGAATCTTTATGCAGCCAGAAAATTCGGGCCGGATTCACCCGAAGCAAGACAACGGTATAGATTGGGAGATATCAATACCAGCATCATTAAAACGGTTAAGGGATATACTATCACTGTCTTTCATGACTGCAATTCTCCCCGCCCCTACTCCCGTATTGACCGGATTCAGGGAACAAAGGGAATAATCGAAGGTTATCCGGACAGAGTCTACATCGAAGGAAGAAGTCCGGCCCATCAGTGGGAAGAATTTGAGCCTTATTGGGAAGAGTTCCGGCACGCCCTGTGGGAAAATATTGGAGAGCTGGCTAAAGGCGCAGGTCACGGTGGTATGGATTTCCTCGAAGATTACCGTTTGATCGATGCTCTCTTAAAAGGCCGTTACCCAGATATGGATGTCTATGATGCTGCAGCCTGGAGCGCGGTTTCAGAATTGAGTGAACAATCTGTAGCAAAAAAAGGAGAACCAATCGATTTTCCTGATTTCACACGAAACAGATGGATCACGAACAAACGTATTTTCATCACAGATATTTAGCTATTCGACGTCCCTCATTTTTTTGGATCACGAAACTGAGTGCTAAGAAACTGGAAAAAATCAATCAAACATTCTTTTTATTACTCTTTCCAAGTTTAGCCAGTAAATAACCGATCAAAAACCCTACCACTAAAGCCAGAGGCAGGAGAATTACTTGGGACATGCTGATCCTCCAAAAAAATATCCGGAAGGTTATCACCTGATGATTTTGGATCAGTATGATCACAGCCATTATGATCAACACCAGCACAAGAATGATTTTAGTTTTCATATTGACTCCTCCATCTTAAGCGGTGTATTTAATTTAACATTTAAAACTCAAAATTTAAAACTAATTATTCTTTTTTCTTACTTCTATATTCTGTCTTCTGTTTTTAGGTAATATTTAAGTCTTTTTATTGTATAATTTTAATATGTCCATGCCAAATGATAATCATGAAAACAAGAAAATTTATTCTCTCTCTATTCCGGTTCAAGTAGATTATGATGAAATTCTAAATAAAATCTATCCTAATCGCCTTCCTCCCAAGGATGATTCCTTAAAGACGATTATCTTAGAGAGTCAGACCATCAGTCACCCCCAAGCAGTCTTCCGTCTGGCCTGGATCGAATCCATAGAATCTGAGGGCATTGTGATAGACAGGGTAAGATTTGAAAGCCCTTTATTATCCAAGACTCTTCATAGAACATGTCTGGTTTTTCCGTATATTATTACTCTCAGTCAGAAATTCGACGATAAAATATCTGCTGCCGGCAGTCTCCTGGAACAGTTCTATCTCGATCAAATCGGCAACCTCTTACTCAGAAAATGCGGAGTTTATCTTGAATCGCATCTAAAATATTTATATAACATCAAACAGTTATCCAGTATAAGTCCTGGTTCATTAGCCGACTGGCCGATAGAAGGACAAAAACCGCTTTTTTCTCTCTTGGGAGAAACTCAACGCTTGATCGGAGTAAGCTTGACTCCCCAAATGTTGATGATCCCCAAAAAAACTATTTCTGGACTATTTTTCCCTACAAAAGAGAAATTTATTGCCTGCAGCCTTTGTTCACGAAAAGATTGCCCGGAAAGGGAAGCTCCCTATC
>CAZLBV010000027.1:0-3541 GCA_964557845.1 uncultured Eubacteriales bacterium
ATATATTGAAGACCTAAAAAATCATATCGGCCAAGATATCGAGATCAGGGGGTGGCTTTTCAATAAAAGATCAGGAGGAAAGATCCGTTTTTTACTGGTGAGAGATGGGACCGGAATTATCCAGGGAACCATTTACAGTGAAGATAAAGATCACCCTCTCTTTAAAAAATACGATGAGTTGACCCAGGAGTCTTCGCTCATAGTCCGTGGCAAGGTCAAGGAAGACAAAAGGGCTCCAGGCGGATTTGAATTAGGCATTGAAGAGATCGAGATCATTCAGATCGCTGAGGATTATCCCATAACACCTAAGGAACATGGCGTCCCTTTCCTCATGGAGCACCGTCATCTCTGGCTTCGCTCCCGAAAACAAAACGCTGTATTACAGATACGTACGGAACTGATCCGGGCCATACGTGACTTTTTAGACCATAGAGGATTCCGGTTAATGGATACCCCCATATTAACCCCCAGTGCCTGCGAAGGAACAACTACCTTATTTGAAACCGAATATTTTGATCAGAAAGCTTATCTAAGCCAGAGCGGCCAGTTATACAATGAAGCTACAGCCATGGCATTTGGTAAAGTTTACTGTTTTGGCCCGACCTTCCGGGCGGAAAAGAGCAAGACCAGAAAGCATCTTATAGAATTCTGGATGGTCGAACCAGAAGTCGCTTTTGCGCTTTTGGATGACATCATCGAACTGGGAGAGGATCTGATCCTGTATATTCTGGAACGGATTCTCACCAATAGGAAAAATGAGCTTGAAATTTTGGAAAGGGATACCGCTCCCCTGGAAAAAATAAAAAAACCTTTTATCAGATTAACTTATGACCAGATCTTACCTATACTTCAAGAAAAAGGATCAAAAGCAGTCTGGGGAGATGATCTAGGTGCTCCGGAGGAGTCAATGATCTCTGAGATCTATCCGACTCCTGTGTGCATCACCCACTTTCCCGCCAAGATGAAGGCCTTTTATATGCAGCCTGATAAAGACCGTCCCGAAGTTGTCCTGGGTGTCGACGTACTGGCTTCTGAAGGTTACGGAGAGCTCATAGGCGGTGGACAGCGCATTCATGATCCGGATTTATTGGAGGAAAGGATCAAAGAGCATAAATTACCCCGGGAAGACTATAAATGGTACATCGAACTTCGAAAATACGGTTCTGTCCCTCATTCCGGATTTGGATTAGGAATAGAACGCACCCTATCCTGGATCTGTAAAATAAAACATATACGAGAGACCATTCCCTTCCCCCGCCTGTTGTACCGGATCTATCCCTGAAACCTAAAATTTATGATAATAAATCAAGCATAATACCAACAGCATTATTTACGAATGATTCAGATTCCTGGATTATTCAGGAGGAATATGAAGAGAGTTGCTTTGATCACCCTCGGCTGTGCCAAAAACCTGGTCGACAGTGAAGTCATGCTGGGGTATATCAAGAAAAACGGATATAGATTGACGGTCGACCTGCACAAAGCAGATATAATCATCATCAATACTTGCGGATTCATCCAGCCGGCAAGAAAAGAATCCCGGGATTCCATTTCAGAAGCCCTTGCTTTAAAAAATAAAAGACAAGATTTGAAAGTTATTGACACAGGCTGCTATGCAGAGCGAAGCCTGCCGGAATTAAAAAATGATTTTCCGGAAGTAGATGCCTGGACCGGCGTTAAAGATTTTGACAAGATAATCCCTATCATAGAGGAAAAACCTTATTCACATTCCTCCGAATGCTTCCTCTACGATCATACCTCGCCCAGATTATTCTCAACCCCTTCCAGCTGGACCTATCTTAAAATATCAGAAGGATGCTCACATCGATGCGGATTTTGCGCCATTCCACTTATAAAAGGCCCTTATAGATCAAGAACCGTTGATTCAATAGTTCAAGAAGCAGAATACCTTTCTGATTTGGGCTATAAAGAAATTAACCTCATTTCACAAGACACCACCTATTACGGACGAGATCTGGGATTGAAGGACGGGCTTTTTTATTTATTAAAAAAACTTCTTGCGATTAAGAATCTCGGGTGGATCCGGATCCTGTATGGCTATCCTGAAGAAGTCAATGATGATCTATTGGAGATCATGCAGGAGAAAAAAATCTGCTCCTATTTGGATATTCCCTTCCAGCATTCTCACCCTAAAATAATCAAGCTTATGAAAAGGAATATGGAAGGCAGGAAATCTCTGGCTTTGATCGATAAGATCCGAAAAAAAATACCTGATGTCTCGCTTCGGACTTCGCTGGTAGTTGGATTTCCCGCAGAAGGAGAAAAGGAATTTTTAGACCTTAAGGGATTCGTTAAAGAAGCTTGTTTCGATCATCTTGGGGTGTTTACCTATTCTCAGGAAGAAGGTACAGGTTGCTACCCAATGGGAGACCCGATAGATGAGGCTACAAAAAACACAAGAAGAAATGAGATCTTGGAATTACAATCAAAAATATCATTCCAGATCAATCAAAAGTATATCGATCAGACCATCGAAATATTGATCGAAGGCCGGATAGCCAGGGATCCATCGCTTATTCAGGGAAGGACTTTCTATCAAGCACCAGAAGTTGATGGTGTCGTTTATATCGATGCTCCTCAGGTCACCCCGCAAATAATCAATACATTTCAAAAAGTTGAAATCACAGACGGGGATGTATATGATTTATATGGAGAATTAAAAATATGAAATGGATATCTGGTTTATTCGCAACCTTACTGGGCGTTGGATTCATCCCCATTGCACCGGGAACGGTCGCCAGTTTTCTTACCGCCGCCGCCTATAAATTCTGTTTATTTAAACTTAGTTGGCCCTGGTATATTCTGATAATGATCGCGGTTTTTATCCTCGGATCACTTGCCGCATCCAAATATGCCAAAACGATCAACAAAAAAGATCCAAGAACTGTAGTCATTGATGAAGTTTTGGGACAGTTAATTCCCCTTCTTCTCCTTCCACCTGAATGGCTGCTTATCATAGCAGGGTTCATTCTTTTCCGCTTTTTCGATATACTCAAGCCTTTATTTATAAAAAAGTTGGAAAGTTTTCCTTGGGGTTGGGGAATAATGCTGGATGATGTTTTAGCCGGGATTTATACCGGGATAATTATCAATATATATCTGATTTTAAGATGAAATCTTCAAAGGCTCCTAAGACCGAGATCATTGCTGTAGGCTCTGAGTTGCTTTCACCGTTTTTTCAAGATTCCAACTCGCTCTACATCACTAAGTGTTTGAACGACATGGGTATAGAAGTTTCCTCCAAAACCATAGTGGGAGATGATGAAGCCGCTCTAAACCAGGTTTTCAAATCAGCACTTAAAAGATCTGATATCATTATTGTAATGGGAGGATTGGGGCCGACTCGAGACGATCTCACACGCGAGACCCTTGCCAAAACCATGGGAGAAGATCTGATCTTCAATGAGGCTATTCTTAACAAAATTAAACAAAGATTTAAACAACGGGGCCTATCCATGCCCCCGGTTAATAAAAAACAAGCCTATATTATCAATAGTGCGGAAGTAATAGAAAACCACCA
>CAZLBV010000028.1:0-4310 GCA_964557845.1 uncultured Eubacteriales bacterium
GATTAGGCAGAGTATGGAGGCCTTCCACCCTCAGGCCGTAGCTGGAAACCAGCTTAACATGATCCCTTTCCAGGTCTTTTTTATAAGAATGCCATCCCATCACCATTGACATGGGATTCATCTGGCTTAGGAATCTGTTGGCCAATAAATATTCCTCATTATCTTCAGGTTTTGTGGACAGGTCATTAAAAAAGGCCCGGTTCATCATTCCCCAGTCAGCCACACCAGGTTTCAGCATCTTGCCATGCTCGCCTCCCAGCCAGATAATGAAATCCCGGCTGCAGTCCTCCCAGTATTGATCATAAGCCCACTGGTAGATCCGGGCATCTGTCCAGCCTGTGAATTTATCCCGCAGGTCTACCAGCATTTTAAGGCCGGCACTCTCAACCATTGCAATCAAAGATTCATCCACGATTACTGCGTCCATCAGACCGGCAGCAGTAAAAGCCACGATCAGCGAAGTCCTGACATTCCGGTCCCAGATCACATAACCTTCGACAGCTTCTTTAAATGTTTCTAAGGCCTGTTCCAAAGTGAAAAGACGGCGGAAATTATAGAATTTTCGGTCCCGATAGTAATCGAATACATAAGGTGTATAAGTGAAATCCCAGCTCTCTGGATAAACAAAATAAAGCTGGGGGCTCTTGCGGTTGGCATTCCCCTGGAGACTGATCAAAAACACCTGCTTTTCCAGCCCTTCCCCCATGGTCCAGTTATCCTCAGGATACATGACATAGGCTTCCCGGCTACCCTCTCTCTTAAGCTGATAGATGATGGGCTTTTCCCGGCTCGACCGCTTGATCGTATAAGTCATCAGGTCAGAATGGGGCCCGGCCGTAAAATCATGTTCACAGAACACCTGGGATTTTCCCTGGGATGCAAAGACATCATAAGTTTCTTCCAGCTTCAAATGCGCAGGCGGATCAATCCAGAAGACCTTAATTATCCGCTCTCCGCCCACAGGCATGGATAATCCCATGAAAACATTGGTAGGAAAGATGCGATTGTCCACTGAAACCTGATTAGCCAAACCTCCGCTTTTCAGCGTCAATATATCCTTGAAAGCTCTCCGGCCGCCGAAAATCCGGGTTAGGGCTAATTCGTCACCCCTTATCTCGATCCCCACTTGTAATAGGCTGTAAAGATCGATCTCAGTGCTCGCCTGTTGGACCAGAGTCCATTTGCCTTCCACCGAAAGATCCTGAGAATTAACTGCAGTCAAGCTGAAAAGCAAAATTAACAATATAAAACTTAAGCTCCGGATTGGATTTTGCATAGTAGCATTCTCTCCTAATTATTCGCGGATGGCGCTTCGCTTGATCAAAATTAGAATGTTATGATAAAACTCGCACCGTTCTCGCTTGTATATTCAATTTTACCATTAAGCTGCCTGACCAGATCTTTTACCAGCATTAATCCCAAAGATTGAGGATTATTAAAATTAAAATCATCAGGAAGGCCTATCCCATTATCGCTTACCGACATCCGTGTTTTGTTCGTTTCGGTTGACCGCAGCTCAACCGTCACTTCTCCCTTTCGTCCAGAGGGAAAAGCATGCTTCAGTGAATTCGTTACCAGTTCGTTGAGGATAAGGCCGCAAGGAACCGCTGTATTTAGATCCAAATATACCTTATCCACTCGAACATGAATCTTAATGTCTTTAGCATCAATAAGATAGGTATTGACTAAATGCCGGATTAAGCCTTGTAGATACTGATTGAAATCGATCCCGGCAAAATCTTTGGTTTTATAGAGCATATCATGAATGAGAGCCATGGAACGGATCCGGTCTTGGCTGATCCTGAATATATCCTGCATCTTTTCATTGTCAATCTGCCCTGACTGCAGTCTTAGCAGACTGGAAATGATCTGCATGTTGTTTTTAACCCGGTGGTGAATTTCCTGCAGGAGAATTACCTTTTCTTTGAGCGAAGCTTTAAGTTCTCTCTCAACCTTTTTTCGTTGGGATATGTTGCGCGCATTAGATAAGACCAAAGTCTGGCCTGCGATCTTGACCGGATGAGTTGCTATCTCGATTGTTAACTGGATCCCATCTTTTCTATTCAAGATAAATTCATCCGGTCCGGTTGGTTCTCCTCTTATGCTTTTCTCTTTTAAATAGGAAGCCAAATCATAATGCGCAGAGGGAATAAGATTTAAATTTAAGTAATTGTATCCGATCAGTTCTTTTTTTTCATAGCCGGTAATTTCCTCAACTTTTCGATTACAGTCAATAAAATTTCCCTCAAGATCTATTAAAAAATAAGCATCCGGAGCGAAATCGAATAAAAGCTTTAACCTCTCCTCATTCTCTCGAAGTGCCTGCTCAGCTTTTACTCTTTCGGCAATTTGTTTATTTAATTCAATATTGATCTTTTCAAGTTCTCTGCTTCTTTTTTTGATGCTGTAGGTTCTTAGCTCATAAACCAGGAGGATCAAAAGCAGTATCCCTCCAATGGCTATTATCCGGAACCACCACGTTCCATAGAACGGCGGAGTAATTATCACGCGAATAGATTTTCCGGTCTCATTCCAGAGACCGTCATTGTTCGCAGCCTTGACTATGAATGTATATTTTCCCGGAGACAGATTTGAATAGGAGGCAAACCTTCTGTTTCCCACATAATTCCATTCCGATTCCAAGCCCTCCAGAATATAGGCATGTTCGCATTTTTCCGCTGCGGCATACTGCAGGGCGGCATACTCAAAGGAGATTACCTTTTCCTTGTAGGAAAGGGTTATTTTATCGGTATTAATTATATGGTTATCTAATAATGTTTTTCCATTTCTGGCTTCACCTGCTTTAACCGGGTTGTTGAAAATCAGAAAATCGGTTATCACCACAGGAGGGATAAAGGGATTTTTTTCTACATTTTCAGGATAGAAGGCATTCAATCCCCGGACTCCTCCGAAAAACATCTCTCCTGACCGGCTTTTATAATAGGCGTTATAATTAAACTCCAATCCCTGAAGACCATCCTCTATGCCGTAGTTAGTAAAATTTTCCTCTTTGGGATCAAATTTACTTAATCCTTTATTGGTGCTAAGCCAAAGATATCCTTTTTCATCCTGTAATATCCCATAAACGACATTATTGGAAAGGCCATGTGCTTCCGAATAAAATCTATATTTTCCGGAAATACTCTCCAGTTTTACTAATCCCCCGCCTAAAGTTCCTATCCAGAGTATGCCAGCTTGGTCTTCATGGAGGGTTAAAACATTATTCAGCCCGCTGCTCTCATCTCCTCCCGGATAATAGTCGTAATGTTTAAGTGATCCAGAGTCGCGGTCCAGCCTGAAGAGGCCTCTGTCCTCAGTCCCGATCCATAAGAATTCAAATTTACTCTCATAGATAACATTCACCGCTAAAAGCCGTTTATTTTCAGACTGTTCTGAATCAAATCGGTACAATCTGAAGGTCTCTTTGATTTTATCAAATGTAAATAAACCATGCTGTGTTCCAATCCAAATGATACCAGATTTATCGCAGTGTACTGCCCGGATTAAACGAGCCGTAGTTTCGCCGCGGGTTCTATCTCTTATAGTATATGGAGTTGCTGTTTCTGACACCAGGTTGAACTTAATTAAATTATGACCTTCTGTTCCTATCCAGAGTGTTGTGAAAGGATCATCAAAATCCTCTTGGAAAACAGAGATCACTCCATGTATTCCTTTCGAATAATCACTTCTATCGGAGAAATGTATAAATTTCCCTTTCTTTCTATCATACTTATCCAATCCATAATATCCCCCAATCCAGAGGTTTCCTTTACGGTCCTCATAGACAGCTCTTATGCTGATTAATCCCAGAGAATCAGGGGCGTCCGGATCATGACGGTACAACCTGAACTTCTGTAAATAAGGATGCCACAAATTGGCGCCGGTTCCATCCGTTCCTATGATAATGCTTCCGCCCCGTTCTGAATATAGACTGAGTTTATTGCCGTGGCTTAAACCGCCATTTGTGTTTCTATCTAATCCTGATCCTACGTGAAAAATTTCATTATGTTCTATATCAAGAATAAAAATCCCTTTATCTAAGGTCCCGAACCAGATCCGTCCCATATAATCCTCACACATATTATTAAAGCCCAACCTCGATAATTTATCCTTAATGGCAGGATCTATCTCAATAGGGACTACTGTTTCTCTATTATAATCAAACTGACAGAGACCGATCCCATTGAAAAGCATCAAGAGCCTGTTCTTCTGATCCTGATGGATGTCGGCTAAAGAGGGTAGAGGATCATTATTCACATCATATAAAAAATGAGTGAACTTTTCTTCTTCTCTCTCGAACCGGTTTAATC
>CAZLBV010000029.1:0-3514 GCA_964557845.1 uncultured Eubacteriales bacterium
AGGTTTGGTCATTCTGTCATGGAAATCAGTTGTTTTTTGTTGTATTTTATTAACCTGGATTATTCACGAGTCGAGCTTGGTACAGTTACAAGGCGTCGGCGGGTGATGCTGTGGTTGTCCACCGCGAACCCGCCGCAACGAAGTAAATGGGCCGAGATCGGCTCGCCTTCAGGCTAAAAATTATACCTTAATCTTATTGCTTTTGATAAATTCCTTTTTCCGGATTAAGGAATTTCCTGATTATTTTAAGAATCCCTGTTTAGATGAGATGACTGTTGCCGGAGTTTAATTTTTATTTTATAATCTGTCTGAAATTTAAGACCATTTATAAAACATACGGCAGCCCATGAGTAGCAAAAAAAAGTTAATACTCTCCATAATAGTTTTTATATGTGTTTTTATTGTGGGGGTGGTCGGTTTTAAGATCATAGGGGGCGAAGAGTGGTCACTTCTCGACAGCCTGTATATGACGGTTATTACCCTCTCAACCGTCGGGTATGGAGAGATCCAGGATCTATCCCAAAATCCGGCTGCCCGGATCTTTGCCGTATTTTTTATCATCACCTGCTTGGGTACGATCGCTTTTGCGGTATCTTCGATCACCAGCTTCATCGTGGAGGGCGAACTAAAAGATATCCTGGGGAGAAAGAAAATGGAGAAAAAGATTTCCAAGCTTAAGGATCATTATATT
This sequence comes from uncultured Eubacteriales bacterium, assembly GCA_964557845.1. Taxonomy (GTDB): domain Bacteria; phylum Acidobacteriota; class Aminicenantia; order Aminicenantales; family Aminicenantaceae; genus CAZLBV01. Next base: position 692 of record CAZLBV010000029.1, read on the forward strand.
GTCTGCGGTGCTGGAGAGACGGCTCATACCATCATTCATGAGCTTCTCCTGACCAAGAAAAAGTTCGTTGTTGTCGATCCTCAGTTGGATAAGATAGAGAAAATGGTGCCTGAACATGATCTGCTCTATGTGTTAGGTGATCCTGCTGACGATGAAATATTGGTCAAGGCCGGGATAGAGAGGGCAGCCGGAGTATTATGCTCCCTTCCCACTGATGAGGCCAATCTTTTTGTCACCATAACCGCCCGAAGCCTAAATCCCAAGATTAGGATTGTTACCAAAGGAATTGATATCCGGTCTCATAAAAAAATGTTTAAGGCGGGCTCAAATGCTGTAGTCTCTCCTGCGTTTATCGGAGGGATGCGGATGGTATCGGAAATGGTCCGACCAGCAGTGGTTTCGTTTCTGGATATGATGCTGCGGGACAGGCAAAAGACTATCCGGTTTGAAGAGGTTTTTGTGCACGCTGAATCACCGTTGGTGGGCAAGACCTTATCGGACGCCCGCATCCGGGATAAGACTGGCGCGCTTTTGGTGGCCATCCGCCGGGCTGAGAATTTTCAATATGAATACAATCCCGGTAAAGACGTGGAGATAAAAGCCAATGATATACTGATCTTTATCGCCACTCCTGAAATGCAGCAGGAACTGGAGAAACTAATACGTTGATCTATTCGACAATGTTGTTCCTGAATCCAAAGTTGAAGAGAGCATTTATATTACTGATAAAATCAACACAAATAACATCAACACCCTATAACTTCAATTTGACAACAACGTGCAAGTTTCCTAAACTATTGAGGCATTATGGCCCGTTAGCTCAATTTGGTAGAGCAGCAGACTCTTAATCTGCGGGTTGAAGGTTCGAGTCCTTCACGGGTCATTTTTTTTATATTATTCTAAGCGTTTTCTTTATTAGCTCCTCTTATATCTACTTCTAATTCCATATTGGATACATTGATACATTACAAAATTCTACTGGCGCTGTTTTTTGGATTAATTATTTTCTCTTCTTCAAATCATCAATCTGCTTACTGAGTTCGTCTATCTTCTTCTGCTGTTCCTGAACCACCTTGGTCAATACCGCCACTACATCCATGGCCAACATTCCATTTCGTTCTTTGGTGGCTACCAGGTCTGGAACATCCTCGGCGATAAAACCCACAAAATCATCTCCTTCATAATCCTTGTAATTGAACTTGACCGGCTCCAGCTTCTCCAAGGTATCCATGGCCTCTGCTGTATCCAGGTTCACGATATTCTCCTTGTATTCCCGGCTGGAAGAAGTATACCAATTATAGCCATCACTGTAGGCTTTCCTTGTGCCCAAATAATAATAAGCAAGCTTTTCACCTGGATTACTGGGATCAACCAGCCAATAATAGGATGATGAACCACCGTAAAACTGCAGTAAATTATTATTAAAATCACCCCATATAAGGGGGTAACTGGTGTCTGAATTATCGATAAAGAGTTGATTGCTGAAATTAGAAGAACGACCTGCATCATAACCCAAACAAACGTTATATGTGCCAGTTGTGACAGATTCCCCAGCTCGACGCCCGACGAAAGTATTGTATGATCCTGTAGTGACATCGTTTCCAGCATAGGAGCCCAGAAAGGCGTTGTACATTCCAGTTGTAAGTTTTTCTCCAGCTTTTTCTCCGATGCCGGTATTATATCCCGCTGAGGCTCCTGTGGCGCCGTATCCCGCTCTATAGCCAATAAAGGTGTTGTAATGATCATTGTTATTGTATCCGGCATGATATCCGATGTAAGTGTTAGAGCTATAAGAGGTGTTGTTGTATCCGGCTTCATTTCCGAAAAAGGAATTAAACCTTCCTGTGGTATTGGAGTATCCCGCATAATATCCCATGAAGGTGTTTTCGTCTGCAGTATTGTTGTAGCCAGAATAACTCCCGTAGAAAGAGTTTTTGTCCCCCTCAGTGTTGGAGTATCCTGAACCCCACCCATAAAAGGAATTGTTGTGTCCGGCGATATTGGAGTATCCAGACGAATTTCCCTGGAATGTGTTCCGGAATCCTGTAGTGTTATTGCGTCCTGCATTACTTCCCAGGAAATTGTTAAGATAGCCGGTGGTGTTATCCCGGCCTGCAGAACTTCCCAGGAAGAGATTTGAGTTCCCGGAGGTCCGGTATCCAGCATAAATCCCAAAAAAGGAACTATACTGGTCCCCTGAGGTGTTTTCTCCGGCATGTAATCCATAGTAGGTGTTATAGGTACCTTCTGTTCCTTGGACTGTCCCACTATAACCAGAGGATAACTTTGAACTTTCTTTAAATTCCACTGCTTGTAAGTCGGAAGTAGTAGCTGTCACCACCCGCTCGATATCCTCCTCACTCATGCCGTATTCCTTTAAGCTCTCTCTTAACTTCTCTTTGACCCCTAAAATTCTTATGGTTTCATCCACCTGGAACAGCCTTCCCTCTGACCATACTCCTAATCCTGAGGCATCCATGGCCTGGACATACCAGACATAGGCTTCCCCGCTGGTTAACCGTTCTTCCTCAGAGGGGGTCTAGGACAGGGCCGGTCCGTGTATTGCCTTGCTGACAACTGGAGAGACCAGAAGCTCCATTTCCTCATAAGTCAGCACCTCAGCTCCTACAGCAGGAAAGACCGCTACCTTGTATCCCTCGCTCCACTGCACGGCTGACCAGCTGAAGGTGGGGCAGCTCTGGCTGACTAATACCAGCCCGCTGTCACTGCCAGGTGAGACGGCTACTGGCCGGGTCTGTTCCCCATATCCGAAAGCCATGAGAAACACAAAACACAAAAAGCCAATGAAGATTGTTTTTTTCA
>CAZLBV010000030.1:0-2626 GCA_964557845.1 uncultured Eubacteriales bacterium
CGCCGCATCATGGAGATGGGCATGCGAGAGGAGAAGATAGTACAGCACGACGTATTTATGGAGCTCAACCATAAGCTCTGGCCCAAAGCCTACCTGCACAGAAGCCACCCTACTGATGTTGCCCGAACCGAACATCTCACCTATGTCTGCCAAAAAGACAAAGAAACCTCTGGCCCAAACAACAACTGGATGGAACCATCCAAAGCCAAAAAAATGCTTACGGAGCTGTCTAAAGGATGCATGCGGGGTAAAACCATGTATGTTCTCCCATATATGATGGGGCATCCGGATTCCCCTTATGCCAAGGCCTGCGTGCAGCTGACCGATGTGGCTTATGTTGCCATCAGCATGCGCATCATGACCCGGATGAGCAAAAAGATCATCGCAAAGATCGGAAGCAGTGATAATTTTATCAAAGGCATGCATTCCGTAGGCGATTTCAGCCCGGACAGACGCTACATAATGCATTTCCCGGATGAGAATCTTGTCTGGAGCATTGGCTCTGGATACGGAGGAAACGCCCTTTTGGGAAAAAAATGCATCTCGCTCCGGATCGCTTCCTGGAACGGGTATAAATACGGCTGGATGGCCGAGCACATGGTGATCATGGGAGTGGAAGATATCAAGGGCAATATTACCTATATTGCCGCTGCATTACCCTCAGCCTGCGGTAAAACCAATTTGGCTATGATGGAGTCAGCGCTCCCAGAGTACAAGATCTGGACACTGGGAGATGATATCGCCTGGATGAATATCGGACCAGACGGTAGGTTGTATGCTATCAATCCGGAATCAGGATATTTTGGAGTTGCGCCGGGAACTTCTTGGAAAACCAACCCCAATATGATGCGGACACTTAAGGCTTCCAATTTTTACCCCACCCTGTTCACTAATACGGCCTTGAATAAAAGCACCATGGAACCATGGTGGGAAGGACTGGACGGTCCTATTCCCCAGCAGTTGGAAGACTGGCAGGGTTATCCCTGGACTCCGGAATCCAATCAGAAAGCCGCCCATCCCAATTCGAGATTTACTGTTTCCATATATAACTGCCCAACTATTTCAAAGGAATATGATAACCCTAAGGGCGTCCCTATCTCGGCTATTATCTTTGGGGGACGACGTTCGCGCCTGATACCTTTGGTGGTGGAAGCCTTTAACTGGCCGCATGGGGTATTTATGGGCGCAAGGATGGGATCAGAGACTACGGCCGCAGCAACTCTTCAAGTGGGAATGCTGCGTCGGGATCCCATGGCAATGCTTCCTTTTTGCGGATATAACATGGGAGATTATTTCCGGCACTGGATAAACATGGGCCGCCTGATGCAGCATCCGCCCAGGATATATTCAGTGAACTGGTTTTTAAGGGATGAAAGAGGAGGTTTCCTATGGCCTGGCTTCGGTGAGAACATTAGAGTCATAAAGTGGATCATCGACCGTGTGAACAACCGGGTAGGTGCGCGGGAAACTCCGGTCGGACTGCTGCCTCATGTTAAAGATATGCACTGGGATGGTTTGAATATATCCAGGGAACAAGCAGAGAAATTATTTGAATTCAGCCCCTCAGAATGGGGTCCGGAACTTCAGGATATAAAGCAATCTCTCGACCGTTACAGCCGCCATGTTCCTTATGAGCTGTGGAATGAGTATGAGCGTCTCTCCCGTGCATTATCCAAATCTGTGGTCTGAATCATCAGTAAAATAGCCCGATCCAAAACTAAAAATATATTAAATCAGTGATTCTTAATTTTTTTCAACGATATTATATAAATTCGAACCAGTCTGCTATTTATAAATATCGGTCTCTTTTACCCTACGGGCGGCACGATCTCAGCACAAACACTTCACTGCCCTGAATTTGCGGTATTACATATACAGCTTCATTCAGGGCATCTTGTGTTTGCACTAACCTCGGGCCGCTGATGATCCAGGTTGATTCGTATTATCGATGGGAGCGCCGATCTCACTACCCCGGCTTCGTTGCAGCCCATTCGATGTAGACAGCTACTATCTCTCGGGCTGCTGCCTCGCCGCGGCAGCATCCTCGATGCTTGAATAATCCAGGAAGCATCGGTTTTCACGGGGGCCCGTTAGCAATTAAAATCGAGCGCAAAATCGGCATGTGTGCTTCAATTACAATTTATCTGTTTAAAGTGGGGAATTCTGTAATGCGGAGATTAGTGCAGCCATAGGGAATGAGAGTCAAGGTATGAAGTTTGCCCTCTTTGCGGGCAACCGGGCTTACTGGCATCTCACCTGCAGATCCGTTCTCCATCATCCATTCATCCAGAAGTATACCTTTAACCGCAGCAGAAACCGGTGCACCTTCAGGAGAAAAGGGCAGGTCACCAATCAATTGTTCCTTGAATTTAAGATCTTCATCCAAGGTGTCTTCGCTGACATCCAAAGCATAATTCCAGGGAGTCGTGGGATAAACTTCCCAGTCGCCATGAGGCAGCTCCCGGTAAGGCTTATCCTCGTTGACACGTTCCCATCTCTCTCCGATCTTAAGGGAATAGACCAGAGGCCCTCTTTCAACAGCAATGGCATTGTTATAGCGCCGGGAAGCCCGCGGCTCCATGGGGAACTGGAGCACACCCAAAGCGTCTCCTTCTATATCGGCTTT
>CAZLBV010000031.1:0-6235 GCA_964557845.1 uncultured Eubacteriales bacterium
AGCATTTTAGCACCATAACGGCTTCCCGCCGGATCTCCGGCTCAGAGGTTGCCTATCAAATACTCAATTCTGCTGGTGCCGGAAATGTCACCATAGAAAAAATTCCGGGCCAACTGAGCGATCATTATGACCCCAGAAAGAAGGCCCTCCGGCTTTCCGAAGATATTTATTCCAGCCGTTCGATAGCTGCCCTGGGAATCGCCGCCCATGAAGCCGGGCATGCTGTTCAGCACCACCGCGGATACGCTCCGCTTCATATCAGAAACGTGATCTATCCGGCTGCAAGTTTTGGATCGACTTTAGCTTTTCCGCTGTTCTTCATCGGCTTTCTTTTCAGCCAGAAAGGACCAAGCCTGCTTATGGATCTGGGGATACTTCTTTTCTCTGTCGCTGTAGTTTTCAGTATTCTCACTCTTCCGGTTGAATTCAATGCTTCCAAAAGAGCTATGGTTTATTTGAAGGAAGGCAATTACCTCAATGAGAAAGAATTACAGGGAACCAGAAAAGTCTTATCCGCCGCTGCCCTTACTTATGTCGCCGCTACCGCCATGGCTATTATGCAGCTATTACGGCTGATCATACTCAGAGGCAGCCGAGACTAAAATATCTTTCATTTCTTTTTTTCTTGACACCAACAAATCCAAGTGATAGATAAAAATGTATTCTATTTAAATGAAGGAGATATATTCATGCCCAAAAAAATAATATTAATACTGTCTTTGCTTTTGATCTTATCTTCTCTTCCTCTTTTATCCCAAACTTCTCCCGAAGATTTCTTGGGACACAAAGTTGGAGCAGATCGCAAACTCGCAGATTATACTCAAATCCAGGATTACTTTTTAAAGTTGGATGAAGAGTCGGACAAGATCACAGTGCTCGATATTGGTGAATCCACTTTAGGTAAACAGTTGTTGCTGGCTGTTATTACTTCCCCGGAAAATATGGCCCGTTTAGATGAATTTAAAGCCATCACTAAAAAACTGAGAGATGCCAGAAATCTGGGAGAAAAAGAAGCGCTTCTGCTCGCAGAGCAGGGAAAGATCATGGTCCTCATCACATGTAATCTTCATTCCACTGAAATTGCTTCCTCCCAAATGGCCATGGAATTTGCCTATAAGCTGGCCACCGGAGATACCCCGTTTGATTCAAATACAGTACTAAATGATGTCATCATACTCCTTTGTCCTTCATCTAATCCTGACGGAACTCAAATGGTTACTGAATGGTACCGGAAATATCTCGGCACGCAATATGAAGGCGGTTCTATGCCATGGTTATATCACCATTACGCCGGTCATGATAACAACCGGGATTGGTATATGTTCAACCTAAAAGAAACAAGAGCGATTACCCAGGTCCTATACCATGACTGGGTGCCTCAAATCCATATTGATGAACATCAGATGGGCTCAACCGGCGCCAGGTTATTCATTCCGCCTTTTATGGATCCTCCTATCCCGAATGTTCATCCCTTACTATGGAGAAGCATTGCTCTGTGCGGAATGAATATGGCTTATGATCTCCAGAAGAATAATTATCAGGGAGTGGTCCACGGAAGGAGTTTTACAGGCTGGTATATAGGGGCCTGTGACGATACCTCCTGGCTTCATAATGCCATAGGGATTCTTAGTGAAATGGCTTCTGTAAAACTTGCGACTCCTATCTACATCGAGCCCACTGAACTGCCTGAATCCTATATAGACAAAAGAATGCAGTTTCCCGATCCCTGGCCAGGAGGATGGTGGCGGCTGCGGGACATAGTGAATTATGAATTAACTCTCTCCATGAGCCTGGTGAAAACAGCTTATCTTCACAAAAAAGACCTCCTGTTTAACTTTTATAAAATGTGTAAAGACTCCATTGAGAAACAGGAGAAAGGACAGCCTTACGCCTTCATCATTCCAAAAGCACAGAGGGATTATCCCACTACCTTAAAAATGCTCGAAGTGCTGATGTTCGGCGGGGCAGAGATACATCAGGCAAAAGAGGACTTTGTGGCGGATGGGAAAAATTATCCAGCCGGCTCTTATGTGGTCCTCATGTCTCAACCCTACCGGCCTTTTGCCCAGGCACTCCTTGAAAAACAGGACTATCCGGATATGCGTCAGTATCCAGGCGGGCCTCCTGTGCCACCCTACGATAATGCGGGATGGACCCTTCCTATTCAGATGGGAGTGGAATGCGATCAGATAGATGCTCCCTTTAAAGCTGAACTCACCAAACTGGATGCTGTGATCTTTCCAGATACAGCCCCTCCCGAAGCAGACGCACCCTATTTGCTCTTAGACTCCAAGGAAAATGCTTCTTATTCTGTTATTTTTTCGCTTCTGCAGGACAAAGCGGAAATCTACCGGACAAAAGATGGATACACCACGTCTGATGGCGAACATGGCTGCAAAGGCAGTTTTTTAGTGAAAAACACTCCCGATGTCCAAAAAAAATTACCTAACCTGCTTAAAAAATGGAAGGTCGAGGCCTACGAACTGCAAGATATCTCTACGATTCCCAAAGATCCGCTTAAAAAACACCGGGTAGCCCTCTATCAATCCTGGAAGTCGAATATGGATGAAGGCTGGACAAGATACGTCTTAGATCATCATGGGATCCCTTATACCACACTGCATAATGCAGATTTTAAGGGAAAGAAAAAGGAAAAGGTCGATCTTAATTCAAAATTTGATGTCATAGTATTCGCCGATGAAAATGTCGATATAATAATCAAAGGCGAGCCAAGCCCAACCTCTCCTTATGCCAGGTACTATTCCAGTAACATGCCTTCTGAGTATGAAGGCGGCATTGAAAAGGAAGGGGTGGAAGCCTTAAAAACCTTTGTAGAAAAAGGTGGCATCTTGGTCACACTCAATAATGCCTGTGGACTGGTTTTCAAGGAATTCAAACCTCCGGTTTCAGATTCATTGGAACAGGTCGATAGAGGTAAATTTTTCTGTCCTTCTTCCCTACTTAAGATCGAAGTGGACAATTCCACCCCGATCGGATACGGGATGCCGGCTGAAGCTGCTGCCCTGTTTAACCGCAGTTTAGGCCTGGATACCCGCATTCCCTCCGGTGAATGGGAGCGCAAGGTGGTGGCGCATTATCCCCGGGAAAACATCCTTTTAAGCGGATGGCTTTTAGGCGAGGATATCATCGCTCGTAAGGCAGCCGTGGTTGATCTGACCTATAAAAAAGGACATATTGTACTCATCGGCTTCCGCTGCCAGCACCGGGCCCAGTCCCACGGAACCTATAAATTTCTGTTTAATGCCTTGCTGTATCCAGAAATGTGAGCCTTTATCCCCCGGCCAGGCAAAACTTTTTTTTCTTGGCCTGATCGAAAACTGATCTATATTTATTTTTGTATGCTGTTAAGATTTATTGCACATAAAAATTAGATAAGTTATAATAGTTAGAATATTTTAATGAATATAAATGATATGAGGCACGATCATGGATAAAAAGAAATTTTACATCATACATTCTGAGGTTTGTAAAACCCTGGCCAACCCCAAGAGGCAGGAGATTCTGGATAACTTGAGACATAAAGAAATGACAGTAAATGAATTAGTGGAGATAACCGGAATCACACAAGCAAATCTCTCCCAACACCTGGCCATTTTAAGAGCCAAGGGAATTCTTTTAACCCGTAGAAATGGAATAAATGTTCATTACAGATTGTCAAATCCTAAAATAATGCAGGCATTCGATCTGATCAGTGAAATATTGAAAGATTCCTCTGATTCCCAGTCTGAAACGATCCATGCCGCCATCGACCACGAAGAATAGCCCTCCGCCTAAGACTCAACTTTAGTATGGGTATATGGGTGAATGGGTAAATGGGTTCATGAGTGTAAAAGTAGATGAGTCAATGAGTGAATAAGTAGATGAGTGAATTAATAGATAGGTGGATGGGGCTGTTTTAAATTTTGGTCATTTGAACATTCGAATTTGTTTCGGATTTCGTGCTTCGGATTTCGGATTTAATGATTTTCTTCTGACTCCTGACTCCTCGGTTTTCTCCTATCTTTTGCATTCTCTATTCTTCCTGCGTTGAGATTGGTGATGCGTTGATTCTGGATCATTAGCGGCCCGAGGTTAGTGCATTTGCAAGGCGTGGGCAGGTGAAAATGTAGTCAACTACCTTGAACCTGCCGAGCCGAAGCAAAAGTGCGGAGATCGGCCAAGATTACGCAGCTGCCTGGATTATTCAAGCGCCGAGGTTGCTGCCACGGCGAGGCAGCAGCTCATGAGATAGTAGCTGTCTACATCGAATGGGCTGCAACGAAGCCGGGGTAGTGAGATCGGTGCTCCCGAAGGGTAAAAATTGCTGATAAAAAATAATTATTATGAAATGTAAAACGCAATTGATACTATTATTTTTAGGAAAAGAACAAATTCTTGATGATTATTCATTTATTGCAAAAATCAGCAATTTTTATGAATAATTCAGAATTTATTCGCCGATGATCTTGACTAGAACCCGTTTCCTCCGCCTCCCATCAAACTCCCCATAGAATATCTGTTCCCAGGGCCCCAGATCCAATCTGCCTTTGGTCACAGCCACAACCACTTCGCGCCCCATTATGGTACGCTTAATATGAGCGTCTCCATTGTCCTCTCCCGTGCGATTATGGCGGTAGCGGGAAACAGGTTCATGGGGAGCGAGAGATTCAAGAAATTCTTCAAAATCTTGATGAAGCCCGCTTTCATCATCATTGATGAAAACACTGGCGGTTATATGCATGGCATTGACCAAACAGAGCCCTTCCTGAATCCCGCTGGCCTTTACCCGCATTTCTACTTCCGGAGTTATATTGATAAAAGCCCGACGGGTATCGGTATTAAAATAAAGATAATCAGTGTATGCTTTCATTGTTTCCCTTTTAAATTGAACCAGACTCCCCCGCCGCCAAATCCCAGCATGATCAAGGCCTGGATCATAGTCTTCCACTGCACCTGATCCGACAAAAACAGAGCAAGCACAATAAAATAGACCCCGGCTGCCGCCAGTAAAATATATATTCCCATCATTATTTTCCAGGCAGATTTATTGGTCTCGGGAGTATCTTCCGAAAAGAATTTATTATACAAGAGCATGCCGATCAAACAAACAACTCCCAGAACGGCAAAGAGCATCCAGTACAATTTGATCTGACTGACAACATCGGCAGACAGCGGCATACCGGCGGCTACGGCCTCAGGTTCGGGAACAACCGGTTTAAGTATCTTCTCATACATGATCGCTCCGAAGTTACTCCCGAAGAGGCTTCCGATAACACCATAGAGAAAAGCATATCCCATATACACTGCGACTTTATCTTTAGGCGCGACCAGGCCCACATAACTGTAATACTTGGGATGAGCAGTCATCTCTCCCAAAGAAAATACCGCCACGCCCAGAACCAGCATCCAGGCACTGTGAGTATATGCCATGATCACATATCCTGCTGTCCCAAAAATAATGCCGACAGCCATGACAGGTAGCGGCTTGAGATTTTTAACGATCCTGCTGACAAAAATAACCAACAGGATTATGGTAAAGGCATTTATAACCGTTATGTGCTCAACGTCAAAGGTAAACTTTATTCCCAGTTTTCCCATAAATTCATTGACAGGATTTCTATGAATAAAATCCCGGAGATACCAGAGAACAGATCCGAACATCTGGAAATACAGGATCCAGAAACAGGAATAAACAACTATCATCAACATAAAACGTGAGTCACTGAGCACTAACAGCGCTTCTCTTCTTACCTGTTTGAAGGTCTTGGTATTAGCCGGCCTCTCAGGATCTTTATAAATAAAAATGGCGGGAAGAAGCATCAGAAAACACCAAACTGCAGATGAGAAGAAAACATACTTCCAGCTGAATCCTTTGATCCAGCTCACAAACAAGGGTCCTAAAACAGCGCCGAAATTGATACACCAGTAATACACCCCAAAACCAAATCCGCTGTTTTCTTTGGTGGTGGTCCTGGCAACCGTTCCGGTGATTATGGGCTTGAAGAGTCCGCTTCCGGTAGCCATAAGCAGCAGGAAAAGAAAAATAAGACCATAAGAGGTAAAATTCCCGGCCGCAAAATAACCGATGGTCAGGATCGAGAAAGCGGTCAGCAGCATTTTTCGGTATCCCAGGCGTTCAGCCAAAGCGCCTCCCAGGATCGGGACTATGTAGGTTAAAGCGTATACAAATCCCTGCAGGAATCCTACAGACTGCTCCGTAAAACCCAGTATTTTA
>CAZLBV010000032.1:0-5103 GCA_964557845.1 uncultured Eubacteriales bacterium
CCAGCAGGTAAAAATTATCTTGATTTAATCCCAGGGCCTGCCGCACCTGCTCTACCTCATCGACGAACCGGTCGATGGTCCATAACTGACTGTCTTCGGGTTGATCAGAATAGGCTGAACCCAGTTGATCATAATAAATGAACTCGATCCCTTCAGAAGGCAAGAAACTTTCAAAACACTCAAAGTATTCATGGGTGGCTCCGGGACCTCCATGGAGCAGCAGCAGCCTCATTCTGGGATTGTTACCGAACTGCTTTGTCCAAACTTTAAAAGTTCCGGCTGGTGTTTCGATGGGGATCATTTTGATCCCGCCGGTTTTGATCTCAGCCTCATCACCTTTGAAATAATCCATGGATGTGTCGTCCTCAGGCGGAGCACAGGAAATACATACTGCTGCTAAAAAGAGAAAAAGAAAAGCTTTGGTAAATTTCATCATTATCTGATCCTAAATTTATTGAAATTTCCTTTTCAGGCATAATCCCATCTTCCTTTAATATACTTTGATATTTATCCCCTGACATTCCAAAATAAAAAATATCACGCGAGAAACAGCAAGTCAAGAGATCAAAAAAAGGTTTCTTACATTTTGAATAAATCGTCGGAAAGACCCGAGTTATAATTGATCTCGGTGATGGTGATCGTGCCGAATTCCTCTTTATCCTGAATAATTGTTATGAAGTGAGGGGTTTTCATTCCCTGAACCTCTTTGTAATCTGAGAGAATAGTTTCTTCTTCAATTTCTCTACCCATCTGATCTAAAGTCATGGATTTGGTTTTATAAAGGAGAAAGGTTTCGGAGTCGATGTAAAAGGTCATGGTGTAACCATCTGTGAATTTACGTTCAAGCACATGAAATTCTTTACCATCGATCGTTTCTTTTCCGATATAGGTATGAGTTATACCATATTTTTCCGGATTGAAAAAAGCGTCGTTGCCGTAGGCGCTCTTGGCCACATATTCCGCCATGGTTTCGGGCATTACATCGGTTGTTCCGGTTTGGGGATCGACCATCCAGCCTGTCTCGCCATCATAGGCCTGGGTCATGACTGTGCCCATGAAATCCATATCCATGCGCATCAAATTGGGTTCTTTGGAGTAGAGAGTAATATCTCCTGAAATGCCATATTGAATGATGTCTATGGTGCCGGTGGTGGTGCTGTCTTTAATACCCTGGATAAGTTTTTCCCCTCCCTGGGCTTCCATCATTTTGTTGATCAACTCCTTGGCATCCATGGAAAATGCGGGAGAAGCGATGATCCCCAGCAAAAAGCATCCGGTGATAAAGGTAGATAGTGTTTTTTTCATTGGTTTTCCTCCTCAGATTGGATCAATGATAATCCTTAATTGAGCCTTAAAGATTACCATATTTCTATATAAGAAAACAATATAAGGTAATTTCTGTGAATTGATCAAATTTGTTTTTAGATGATGTCTTTAATATTATAATCTCTCCATTTTCGATAGGCGGCTGTATCAGATAATCCCCGAGCATAGGCTTCATGCCAGCCCTCAGGAACGGGCATCTCTTGATAAAGCCGATTTCTCCAGGCTTCTAGAGGCAGACGTCTGTGCCCCATATAATCGGCGGCACAGTAGATCTTATGACCGGATGAAGCCGAAAGGTCATCCAGCCAATGAAATCCTTCCTCATTCCGAAGCATGTGATGATCCAGAATTAGAACAGGAATGTTCTTAGCCAGGATCAAAGCAATCTCATAAGCTTTTTTCCGCTTTTTAGCTGGAAGGTAACCCAGATACAGAGGCGGACCTGAAGCCAGCACTACAGAAGGTTTCCATGATAGAATTTGTTCGATCGGGGAGTCGTCCAGGAGCTGGATGTCAGAGGCATGGACAAAAACCTCATTTTTATCATCCACCCGGGTCATCATCACATCGCCCAGTTGGGAATGCGCCTCTCCATGAGGAACTGATTGGGAGAAACTGAGGAGGCCGTCTGTTTGCCCTTCCGAGCAGTCAAGCTTTCGATCGAAGATCCGGGAGAGGTCCTGATAGCGTTTATGCATGGCAGAAGAGAGATCATGCGGGCACTTGCACCACAGTCGGGGTTTCTGGAAAGAAGCAACTATTTTCTGGGCGGATATCTGAAAGGGATTAGCGTTAGCTAAAGGAATATGGTCACCATGATAGTGGCTGATGATAATATCAGTGCAGTCATTTAGAACAGCATAGATTTTCCGGCGGACAGTTTCACCTACGGCGACCTGAAAAGGGTGGGGAAGAAGTTTATGTCTTTGATAACCCAAGGCCATCCCGGGATCGATGATGATACGTCGGTTAAAAGTTTCCACGACACAGGATAATCCCCGGACTCCCAGGGACTCAGAACCCAAAATTTTAATTTTCATCAACAAGCCTTATTCTTACATAAATGTCAAGCGGATGGAGCTGAAAAAGTAAAGGGAAAATGAGACCAGATGAGTTGTCGTTTTATCAAGAAATCTTTTCCTCTTTAATTAAGGTGGCTAAGGCTTCTTGGATATTTCCTTTTTTGAAAAAGAGGTTCATTCTTTTTTCCTTAAGCCTTTCAATCCCATTTTTGCCAATACTTGCGGATAGAATGATATCACAATCGTCGATCAATTCATAAACGTCTAATGTTTTTAGATGTTGTAAAGTTTTTTCATAGGGATTTGTCCTTTTTTCAATGAACTTGAAATTTCCTTCTTTTTCTATTGCGTAAATGTACATATATTTAGCCATGCCTAACATTTTAGGGAAGATCGTTATTCCATCATTGCTGGGAATTGCAACAAGAGTATGAGTCTTTTCGGTGGGATCGGATTTTTCAGCGCGGAGAAGTCGTATGTAATTTTTAATAAAGAAAATTTCTTCAATCTTTTCAAAATGATAATCCGATAATATCCTTCTCCAGTCTCTCTGAATAAAATCAAAAGCATATTTACACTGCCCTTCAACTAAATTGAAGACAAAGCGGTGATGGAAGGGAATAGAACGGATCTCAAATTCAGAGTAATCGAGAATATTAAGGGTTCCTCCTTCTTTAAGATGAGTAAGCGCGTTTTCCAAGATAATTTTTCTGACCTCCTGGGGAAAACCATGGAAAACAAAGCTCATGAATACTTTATTATATTTTTCTTCCAGGGTGAATGGCCTGTCAATACGCTGTCTTTTAAACCGGATGTGAGGATGGCTTCGGCATTTTTTTTCAAACTGTTTTTGCATGATCTCTGATATGTCTAACCCTGTGATCTTTCCTCCTGAATTTATATATTCGGCCATCAAGCATGCGTTGCGCCCGGTTCCGCATCCAAAATCAAGGATACTGTCATTGGGTTGAATATCCATATATTTGATGACCTTCTTGATGAATGATTTATAAAGCCCCAGGGTAGCGAGATCCAATTGAATGTCGTAAAATTTTTGGATAATAGGCGTTAATTCTACCCTCGAATCCGGATACAGTCTTTTTTGGTTTTTAGCTGAATAGATTTTATCCTCATCTCGGTTGGGATCACGTTTGTGAAGGATCATATCTATGTTTAGTAAGACTTTCCCTCGATCTCTTTTTCTTTTTCATAAATAAGAATTTGGGAAAAATCAATTTCTGGAAATTCTGAGACTAATCTCTCATATTCTTCTTTACTGATCTCTTCAAAGGGAGCTAACTGGTAGACCGTATTATCTTTTGGTAAAAAAGTGAGCCCTCCTATTATATCCCAGTTCTCATACAGCCAGTTGGCGACTTTTATCCATTCATTATCTTTAGTGAGAATGGTTTGGGAAGGATTATGTTCTGTATAGTATTCCTTAACCATTTTCCAGTATTCCAGTTGATCAATTGCGTTGAGGTATTTTTTAAAGGTTGATTTGCTGGGAGATTTGACGGGAAAATCAAAGACATAAGTCGTGGCCGAAGCTTCGGTCTGACCGACTTCCGGATGATAGGGAACCTTTTGTTCTCTTAACATTTTACACAAGGGATCTCCCGCCGAGATCCGAATTCTTCGTACATAGTAAGGACTGTGCCTGGGGTGCATACCGGGAGCTGCATTGACTAATTGAGAGACTGTTCCTGATGGTTTAACCGAAGTTACCGATGTGGAAGGATTTATATTAAATTTTTTGGCATATTTTTTGTTCGTGGCTATGATTTTTTTGTAAATTTTCTTTAGGACCTCTGCCTGGCGCACGGCCGGACAATCCCATTGGCCGGTTATAGAGACTCCGAGTAGCCTTTCTTCATCACAATTATTTTTCCATTCTTTAGATATATAGGGAAAACCTGTGAGGCTTGACTGATACGTGCCTAAAATGGCAGCGATCTCAGCCTTTTTTAATAAAGTTTCTTCTGTATCTTCTGCCCGGGCAACAATTTCAGTTAAATTGCAGAACTGCCTGTCTCGTAAGGTAATTTCACCACAAGGATTGGTTCCTGAGGTTTGCAGGTGTTTTTTGAATTTTTCCCATCTTCGCTGGGGCATCTGTTTCTCCAGTCCCGCCCGATTAAAAATTCCTCTCTCTCCGGTTCCGCTTTTTGCTAGTGACAGCCATTCTTCCATGAATTTGGTTGCCGATGGTTTACTATTGTATACGGCGGAATTATTAGCCATGGAACGTTGTGGATTCGTAATGTAATAATGGCCGCTCTTTGAATCACGCACCTTTTCATCCTCTAGATCAGAAAGTGAGATGAGAGCGCTTCTTCTCACTCCTCCCATTTCTACTAGTTGTCCGATCTTACAAATGATGTCATGAACATCGATGCTGCTGAGCCTCATTCCTTGATTTAGCAATATTTTTTTCCTGGTAAAATCCAGCAAAGATTTTAACGGTTCGGGTCCGGAGCTGATCCCTCCCATTGTTTTTAGCCGGACACCATAAGGCCTTATCTTAGAATAATCAAATTGGATTTCTTTACCCTCATACCAAGTTTTCATACCTAAGATCAACGCATCACCCCATCCTTCCTTACTGTCCTGGATAACATGTGTGGGAAGCTTTTCTCCTGTTTGATATTTTATTATAGGAAGCTGTTGAATGTTTTGGTTTTCGACTGAAAAACCAACACCGGCCCCGCACATGAGCAGATACATGATCTCTGCAAAATCTTTGAGTTTATTA
>CAZLBV010000033.1:0-55925 GCA_964557845.1 uncultured Eubacteriales bacterium
TAATCGTTTTTTTATAAATCAACTGGAAGAGCTGCTGTCCAATTATGGAGAAATATCCGAAGTCTGGTTTGACGGCGCCTGTGGAGAAGGGCCTAATGGTAAACGTCAGATATATGATTGGGAGTCCTACTACCGGATGGTGCGGAAGCTCCAGCCCAATGCTGTGATCGCTATATGCGGGCCTGATGTGCGCTGGTGCGGAAATGAGGCCGGTAAAACCAGGCTTTCTGAATGGAGCGTCATCCCTATGCTGCCGGATAAAATTCGCCGCCAGGGTGCAGATCCCGCCTTTGCCCGGATGCAGGAGGACGGCTATATAGAGGATTTGGGAAGCCTGGAAAAACTGAAGAACGCCCGAGTGCTCGCTTGGTATCCTGCTGAGGTCAATACCTCCATCCGGCCTTCCTGGTTCTATGATCCCTGTGAGGATGATGAAGTGAAATCCCTGCAAGAGCTGATGGATATTTATTTTGGTTCTGTTGGAGGGAATTCTGTTTTTCTGCTGAATATCCCGCCGGATAAAAGGGGTTTGATCCATGAGAATGACGCCCTCCGCCTTCGCGAGATTGGACGTTTCTTAAAGCAGACTTTTAATGACAATCTGGCAGAAGAAGCGGTTATATCGGCTACAGAGACCAAAGAAGATGATCTCCTCTACTCAGCCGATAATATTCTGGACGGGGATAGCTCGACTTATTGGATGCCTGATGAGGGAACAACTGCTGCGGTGATTGAGTTGGATCTCGGGGAAAGGAAAAAGTTCAATACGATCGTTCTTCAAGAATATATCCCCAAAGGCCAGAGGATCGAGGTCTTTCAAGTGGAAATCCTGGGTAATGATGGATGGGAAGAATTAGTCCGTTCGACTACTGTGGGTTACAAGCGGATACTTCGTTTTGCACCGGTTGCTGCCCAAAAACTCCGGATTAAAATTACCAAATCGAGGGTCTGTCCGGTCTTGAGCAGCATAGGTGTTTATTTAAGCCCTGATCTGTCTCGTCTCGGGAAGCGATAAAAAGTTCCATTTCAGGACGGCTGTGTTCTTTTTTTATGAAAAAGTTGCTATTTTCTTTTATCTTGATCTGCGTTATTATGAGTGCGAGCTGATTATGGACGATCGAACAATTAAAAATATGGTTAGGATCAAGGGGATACGATATGAAAATTAAAGGATTTCTGGTTATATTTCTTTTAGTCTCGATCCTGGTTTATTTCATCTGGTTTGCCAAAACCAGTAAAGAAACAATTCCTGAGCAAATAAAGAAATTTGATGCTACTAAGGATAAACTAACCCGAGTCAACATGACATCATTGAATAGGCTTATTGAATATTTCATGGCGACCCAGGGGAGAACCCCGCAGGATTTACAGGAACTGATGAAAAGCCAGCAAATAGCCGGAGCTCAGTATGACGGTTGGGGTAAAGTGATGAAATATGAAAAGATATCTGATGAAAATTTTCGTCTGATATCTGCCGGTCATGATGGAACTTTCGACACTGAAGATGATATTATCATTGAATAATGAATTTTATCCCTTCGGCATTTTTTATAAATAATTCAGGTGCCTGGATTATTTACGGGACGAGGTTAGTGCAGCAACGAGGCGCCGGCAGGTGAAGCTGTATATATAATACCGCGAACCTGCCAAGCCGAAGTTGATGTGCTGAGATCGGCACGCCCAAAGGGTAAAAAATGCCAGTAAAATATATATTATTAAAAGTATAGTGATAATTAAAATTCATCCATGAGAAGGAGTAAACCTTGATGATAGTGAATTGCTTATATTTACCTTCGGCATTTTTTATAAATAATTCAGGAGAGAAAAAATGAATTGGCAGCAGGTAATATTCGGATTTATAGAATTTTTTGTGTCCATATTTATCAGTTTGACCTTGATTTTTTTATGCTATCGTCTTTTCTTGCTTATTACCCATAGATTTGACGATGAACGCCAGCTCTTGGGAGAAAACAAAGCTGTCGGGCTGGTTTTAGGAAGTGTGGTTTTGGGAGAAGCATTGGTAGTCAAACAGGCGATTTATCCGGTTATAGCGGTTATTCAGATTTTTATTCTGGGAGAGGAAAGCAATGTCGGGAATTTTCTTAAGATGCTCGGTTACGGATTTGGATATATATTGATCACAGCAATTTTAGCGCTGGCCAGTATACTCTTCAGCTTTTGGCTTTTCAACAAGATAACACCGCGGCTTGATCATTATGAAGAGATCAAAAAAAACAATATTGCGGTAGCTATATTTGTGGGATTTTTTGTGGTTAGTATATCCATATTGGTGAGTGCTGGAGTTTCAGGATTGACCAAAGCGCTCATTCCTTTTCCTTCAGTTGGATCAGTGGCTATCAGGTAAATTGCGAATATATCCTTCTTTTATATCTTTAAGTTTAATTTTATTAGTGATCTTTATTCTTTCACTAACCGCATTTTTAATTCCCTCCCGAACAAGTTCACTGTCTCCGGAGCTATTGACCAGACAAAACCAGAATAGTGAGAGGGTAGAAGGCCGGGTCGGTCTTGAAAAAGAGGAAGATGAAAAAGATTTCCATTTGACTTATAGATGGAGGAATTTCAAGGACCAACGAAATGCCATCTCCTTTAAGATCTCAAAAGCAGATCTAAAGGCGGCCGAGGATGAATTTGGATATTACCCCCAAGATATGGAACTTTTTCTCTCAGAAAAAAGGGAGAAAATGAAAATTGAGATGATAGAGTTTTTGAAAGAGTTTACCCAGGAGAGAATCAGCAGGTCAAAATATTCCGAATATATCTCTATAAGAGAAATAGATTCCGGGAGTTTTACGCTGCATATTTCTGTCCCTCCTCCCATATATAAGGAGGTGAAGGCTGAATTTGACCAAATTACAGGGGACCTTGCCAAAGAACAGACCAAATATTTTAAAAAAATTGAAGATGACCAGCGAAAACACCAGGAGATTTATTTAAATCAGCGGGGATTGAGATTTGTCGGTGATAAGATAGGTGTGGACTATGGATTGATCGTTGAAAAAAATAAGCCCAGGTTGGCTCATATTGTGGAAGAAATGCTGGAGATGTCAAGAAGTAAATCTTTGCATGACATCCTCGACCAGATGCTTTCCTTTATCCAAGAGGTCAAATATGGGCTACCCCCGCTTAGTGAATTGAATAAATTGATCCTTGAATTTTGGGTGCCTCCAAGAGTTTTGGTAAACAATATGGGGGATTGTGATTCAAAAGGCATTGTGTTTGCGGCTCTTTGGACAAATTTCAAAAAATATCCTCTCTTGCTTATCAAGATACCGAATCATATGTTTCTCGGATTGGCGATTCCTTCTTTTCTGGAAGGAGGAGTCACGATCAATGGGTTAAAATATACCTTGTTTGAGGTCACCGGTCCTGAAAAAACTCCTCCCGGTATGATCACAGCCTACAGCCGGATGCATTTAGAGGGCGGCAATTATATCTATGAACTGATCAGGTAGGCTGGATTTTCCTTCTGATAATTTATAATTTATTTTTTTCTACCAGGAATAATCGCTTGGTTTAGATGGGAATTAAGTTGAATTTTATGTATGATTTATGGTATTTTAAATAATTAAACTCAAAATTCGCTCTAGGAGATGGAGTTATTTGAAAAAATACGGTGATATTGATAGTAAGTTTAGATATGTGATATTAGCTTCAAGAAGGGCCAAACAGCTATTAAAGGGTGCTAAACCCAAAATTAGATCCCGTTCTAAGAACTTAATTCGAGTTGCCCAAGAAGAGGTGAAAAGAGGTCTGATCGGTTACGAGATAGTCCAAAAAAAACAGGATGAAGTAAGAGAAAGCAGCGACGAGATGTTCATTGGGGAGGAATTGGGCAGGGAAATAGAGCATGAAGAGGATTTTAGCCCAGGTGTCGATGAAAAGTTTCTAGAGAGAGAATCAGAAGAAGATGAAGATGTAGATCAGATGGAAGAAGAGAATGAGAGTGAAGATGAAGAGGAAGTTGATGAAGATGATGAAGAAGAGAAAGAAGATGGTTATGATGATTAATTGTGGATTATTCTCTTTTGAGCATTTGTATATAATCTGATTTAATAAAATCTTTTTTTGAGTAACCCAAAAGATCAGCAAATCTTACAATATCGCTCTGTTGTCCTTCAATCTCTATATAATTCCCGATGGAAAGCTCATCTAAACATATTTTTAATTTTTTATAGGAAAAAACAGTCCGATATTTTTCATAATTGAAAACTGTTTTTAATCCAAGAGATTTGAGAATTTTAACGGTCTGTCGTTCATTTTTAACCTCTGTCTCGAATTCTTCCCGGATTTTAAACTTTCGCGATTTTTTTTCAGCTCCCTTGAAGGTTAAATAGGCCTTTTTATTGATCTTGCGCAGCCTTAATGCTTGGTTTTTTATATAAAGGTCCCCTTGAGGAAAATCATACAGCGAATTTTGTTCAAAGTATCTTTCTCTATATAAAGAAGCCCCGGCAGAAAGTATTTTATTTTTGGTAGAATCTAGATCAACTACTTTAAGTTTTATTTCTATTTCAAGCATTTAAGACTATGTATCCTGATTTTTTATGTGAAAATTCAAGTCCTCCGCTGAAGGAGAAAGTCTGGGACCAGTATCAATATATCCCGGTAAATTGATTCCGGGAATTGACTTATAATTTCTTTTGACCGTGAGGAATAATCATTGGCTTTGTTGACAGTATAATCCAGGGCTCCATTTGAAACGATCAATTTTAAGAGTTCATCCCGGGCAGAGATATCGTTCTTTATACAGTTAATTAAGCCGGAAATATATTCCTTTTCTGAAGGTGATGATTTTCTTAAAGTATGTATTAAAGGAAGGGTGACACGGCCTTCAATAAGATCTGATAAGACCGGTTTCCCAAGTTCCTTCTGATTTCCGGTATAATCAAGCAGGTCATCAATAATCTGAAAAGCCATCCCGATATTGTAACCATATTCAGCCAGTTTCTTTATGTCTTCCTCTATGCCTTCTGCGAGGATCCCACCGATGAGGCAAGAGGCATTAAAAAGAGACGCTGTTTTCTTTTTAAGGATCTCCAGGTAGTCTTTCTCCTCTAGTTCAAGGTTACCGCTGTAATAGTACTCTTTAAGTTCTCCATCGATCATTTCTGTGCTGGTGTTCGTGAGGATGCGGATGATCTCTTGGTTTGGGCTCTCAAGTGCTAATCCAAGAGTTGTGATATAAAGATAATCTCCAAGAAGAACTGTAATATTTTTGCCCCATCTTGTATGTACTGTTTCCTGTCCTCTGCGCAGCTCTGAATTGTCTATGATGTCATCATGTAAAAGGCTGGCGGTGTGAATGGTTTCAACCAGGGCGGACATGCGGACATGCTCATCTCCCCGGTATTTTAGTAATTTTGCGCATAAAATAAGTAAAGCCGGCCTTATTCTTTTGCCTTCATTTTTGAAAAGATAAGAACTTATATCCGCAATAATAGGATTGGCTGATTTTGTGAACATTTTAAGGTCATGCTCAACGGCGGTCAGATCTTTTTTTATAGTTGAATATAATTCAGCCAGAGAAGTCATGGATTTAAATTTAGGCAAAAGGAATTGTTTGGCCGATTTCTCTAGACTCTTATTCATTGATCACTCAAAAAACAACCGTTCTGGCTACTGTGTTATATTAACATCCTGCTTCTGGAATTTCAAACTGAAAGAGATTCTTAAAATTCTCTGTAGTTTGGGCTGCTAGGTCTTCAAGCGGAATGTTTCTTAGTTCTGCCAAGTATTTCGCGATCTCTTTGACATAAACCGGTTCATTTCTTTGTATTTTTCTCCTGAAAGGGACCGGAGTTAAATAAGGAGAATCAGTCTCGACCAATATTCTATCCAGAGGAGTGTAAATCGCCGCTTCTCTTACTTTTATCGCACTGGGATAAGTCAGTATGCCGGAAAAAGAAATATAGAAACCGGCATCGAGCATTAAGCGGGCAAAATCCAGATCTTCCGTAAAACAGTGGAGAACCCCACCAGATTGAAACCCTGTTTCTTTTATGATCCTGCTGATTTCATTGGCAGCGTCCCGGCTGTGAATTATGACCGGAAGAAGCAGCTTTTCCGCCAGATCCATTTGACGGCGAAAAACTTCTATCTGATCAGAAGAATCGGAGAAATTATAATGAAAATCAAGTCCGATCTCTCCCAATGCTTTGATTTGCTTTTTTTGGGCCATTATTGTTATCTTTTGTTCAGATTCTGGAGTAAAATTCCTGGCAAGATGCGGATGAACACCCGCACCGGCGATTATCTGGGAATATTTTTCAGTCAGATCAAGTCCGATAGATATACTTTTCGCCTCGGTCGCCTCAATAGGGCAGAGGACCCCGCCGATCCCATTTCCAAAGGCTCTTTCAATGACCAGGTCGCGATCATTATCAAATTCATCCATATTGAGATGGGCATGAGAGTCAATGACTATCATATGTTATGGCCAACTTATAAAAAAAGCCCGCTCATAGAACGGGCTTTTTTTGATTTCTTGAGAATCTTATGTTGTGTCACACGTGCAAAAATGTTCTTGTTGTTCGTCACTCCTATTGTAATTTGTCTTTCAAGTAACGAAGAGGAATAGGCCCATGGCTGAGAACTTCGGATAGAAATTCCTTCTGATTAAAGGAATCGCCTTTTTGCTCTTTATAAGCGGTTTGCATATTTAAAAGTTCCTGCAGCCCAACATAAGCGTAGGCGGCGTCAACTGGCATCAAAAGGATACGGTTGAAGTTGCGTTCGGCTTCTGCCTTGGTCTGACAACCGACCCGGGTCATGAGGTTGATGGCGTCTTCTTTGGACATGGCGGTTTCATGAATATTGAAGTCCAGGATAAAATCGATGGCCAGTTTTAATCTCAGTTTGAGCTGGGCGAAGCGGAGCCTGAGGTCATAGTCGCCGAAATCATTAAAGATCAGCATTTCTTCCATAAACACCGGCCAGCCTTTGAGCAACGCCTGGTTGGGATAATATTTTCTGAGCAGATTTGAGTTTTGAGTGGTGAAAAAATAAGGAACAAACGGACCCGGATAGATCTTGCGGGTTATATAAAAAGGAAGATAGTAGTTGTTGTATTCTTCCAAGAGGGAAGTGATTGTTTCCTCTGGCAAGTCGCCGTTAAAGGCGGCGAACTTGTAGGCAAAATCATTGTTATCTTCATAGATGCCAGGAGTTACAAGTTTCGCCCAGCATAAGCAGGATTCATACAGCGGCATCTCAATAAAATTGAGTTCAACTTCAGGAAGGTCGATCAATTGATTTTCCTGGATAAAATCTTTAACGGTTGCGGTAGTGTTTTTAATGGCTTCAAAAAATTCTTCTTTAGAAACATGTTCGGTTTTGATCTTATCGAACACCCCTTGAATGAGTAGTCTTCTGATTTCTTCTTCGGGTCTTTGGATTTTATCCGGATCGATCTCGGGATACATTACCTTAAAGAATGGAATCGATGTCAGAGCCATTTCCCGGGCAACATTATTGACATCGGCTTTAGCGCGGGCTACTAGTTCTTCCAGAGGAATATTATTTTGGAAAGTAATGCGGGCATACCGGCGGTGGGCTTCCATCAAGCGATCGTTCCCGGTTGATTTAGCCAGCAGTTCTGTTTGCAAAAAATTGGAGTAATCTTCCAGAGCCGTAATGGTTTTTGCCAATTCAGAATCAAGTTTGGATTTATTATTCACAGTGGACTGTTGAATAATTTCGGGAAGCTCGGTTTTGTAAAAGTTTAGAATGCCAGGAAATTGTTTGATCGCAGTTTCTGTATAGATGGCAGGCGGAGTTTGGAGATTTTCTTTGGCTTGTTTGATCAGTTTAGGCAGATTTTTCAATCTTTCTTCGGCATTTTTAGCCCGTTCCTCTAAGGGAGCGAATTCTTCTGTCAGCAAACTCCGGACGCTGTCGATGAAGATCTGATTGTAAAGCAAGGGATTATATGCCCAGGGGAGAAGCATTTCATGTTTGATCAATTCCCTGTCAAGGCCATCCCGCATCATCATGAAGTCTATCTGATATTCCGGGCTTAAAGCATCCATATTTATCTTTGTCACCAGCTCCGAGTTTAATTCATCCAAAACATCATGACGTTTTTCGATGCTGCCTTCGCTCATATCTTCGAGTTTGTTGTCATACTTGTGAAATCCTTCCAGAGTTGCCTGGGTGGGATAAAATTTCCATAATTCATCAAAAAAAGTCTCCACCACCTTTTGAAAATTCTCATCCTCTTTGTTCTGCTGGGTAAAAAGTGAATTTGTGCAGAAAAGAATGAAGACAAAGGCAATCAGTATAAAAGTAGCTTTCTTCATGAGATCCTCCTCAATTTAAGTGTTTTCAATAACTATCTATCCCAAAGGGCAACCATTGAAAACTGCAGGTATAGTTTAACAGATTTGCCCTGATATCACAATAAAAAACACGCTCTTTAAAATCCAAGGATTCATTTTATTTCTTCACTATTTTACCATTGTATGAAGGCTGAGGCCCATGTGAATCCTGACCCGAAGGCAGTGAGCATAACCGTATCTCCTGCTTTGATCCTCCCGCTTTTGAGTGATTGGTCTAAAGCAATAGGAATGGATGCGGCGGTTGTGTTGCCATATTTATATATATTGCGAATTACCTTTGATTCTGGAATCCCCAGTTTTTTTGCTACCATCAGACTGATCCTTTCATTAGCCTGGTGGGGGATAAGGTGATCGACATCATCAATCGTCATCTTGTTTTTTTCCAGGGCTGCCCATACAGCTTCCGGCATTTTTTCAACAGCGTTTATAAACACATTCCGGCCGTTCATTCGGGGAAAATATCTTTTTTCCTCGATCAATTTGGAGCTAAAAGTAGGATTATCTTTGGGGCTGGGTTTTTCCATCCATAAAGTAGAAGCAAAACGGCCGTCAGAAAAAAGATGAGTGGACAGGATACCTCTTCCATCATCCTGGGGGTTGGGTTCTAAAATTACAGCTCCGCCTCCATCTCCGAAAAGGACTGCCATGTCCCTTCCTTCATTCGAGAAATCAAGATTAGTGGATTGCACTTCCGCAGCCACTAACAGAATTTTCCTGTACATGCCTGTTTGGATAAATTGATCAGCGATCGAGAGTGCATAGATAAAACCGCTGCATTGATTTCTTATGTCCAGGGCGCCAATGGAATTCAATCCAAGTTTGGCCTGAACAAGAACACCTATACCCGGGAAATAATGATCAGGTGACAGTGTGGCCGCCACAATGAAGTCAATCTCCTTTTTGTCGATGCCAGCATCTTCTATCGCCCTCAGAGCTGCTTCATGGGCTAGATCTGAAGCGCCTGTTCCGGATTCTACAAATCTTCTTTCCTCAATGCCTGTTCTCTGCCGGATCCATTCGTCAGATGTATCAACTATTTTTTCAAGATCAAAATTGGTAACTATTTTTGCAGGCAGGAAATGTCCCGTTCCTTTAATTATAGTTCTACCTTTCATTTCTTTAGTTTGATATAATAATCAAAAGAAAATGAAAAATAAAGTAAAATTATAAAAAATTCATGTTCTTAACTAAAATTTAAAGACGATTGACAAATTTGATCTACCCATTTTATTCTATGTGTGAATACAGATTTAATCTATGAGTGCAAATCAATGAAGCGTTTTTTTGGGATATTGGCTGTTTTTATTCTCATTGTTTCCAATGATGTATACTCTTTTGTTCCTTTCCAGGAAGATATTGTACAGAGTTTTCGTAAAGGCGATTATTTAAAGGTAGAAGCGTTAATTAAGCCCAGCCGTCTTTCCAAGGGAGAAGAAGGAACCTTGGTGCTTAAGTTCACGCTTAATGAGGGCATAAAGCTGAGTTCGTATCCATTTTTTTCAATCGAGGTCTCTCCCAATGAAGTCCAGGCTTTTCCCAAGAATTTTTTTGCAGCCACTGATCTGGATATCCAGAGTGAAGAAAACGATGGAAAGGAGTTTTTAAACGTAGATGAAGACATAGAGATACCTTTCACGGTGACCTTGGAGACGGAATCGGGTAATCATGTTCTGGAAGGAAAGGTCAAGTGTTTTGCTTATTCAATCGAACAAAAATGGTTTTTAAAAAACACGATCAATTTTTCTGCTTCCTATTACGTGAGGAACCGCACCATAAAACGTTGATCTTTTTCTCCACATTCGATACCTCCTTTCAAAAAAACTTGCTGTCCTTTGCTTATTTACTGTATAATTATTCACCAATTTGTGTGTTTGGAAAGGCCGTGATTGGTAAAATTTATTCTATGTCTAAAAGAAAAGCGGATATATTAAGAATTTCTCCCCTCAGGAAAATAGACATTAGACAATGTGTATCTCAAAAAAGGGCATAACTTGAATTTCTTTCCAAGATAATGATTTTATGTTTAAATTTGGATTCTTTGAAGACCCGCATTCATAACCAGATGTTTTTAAGGAAAAATTTTAGGGAAGGAGGAGTTAGTGAGCATATATGATAAATGCAATGACTTTACACGAGCTGAAGAAGCCATGAAAATGGATATGTATCCGTATTTTACCCCGATCCAGGAAGTATATGGAAATAAAGTTAAAGTCAATGGAAAAGAGATGATCATGGTGGGGTCGAATAATTATCTGGGATTACTGGATCATCCAGATGTCATGAAAGCGGCCCAGGCTGCGGTGGATAAATATGGGGTTGCGACCTGTGGTTCACGATTTCTAAACGGAACTCTGGATATTCACGTGGAACTGGAGGAGAAGCTGGCAAAATTTATGAAAAAAGAAGCTGCGCTGACCTTTAGTACCGGATTTCAAACCAATCAGGGCGTAATCTCCACCCTTGTGGGAAGAGGAGAATCCGTCATAACAGACAAAATGGACCATGCCAGCATCATTGATGCCTGTCGGCTTTCCTATGGTGATGTACATAAGTTTGCCCACAATGATATGAATGATCTCGAAAGAGTGATCTCATCTCTGAATAAAGAAACAGGAAAGATGATTGTTGTGGATGGTGTTTTCAGTATGGAAGGAGACCTGGCTAATCTTCCCGGGATAGTCGAGTTAAAAAAGAAATATGACTGTGTTCTTATGGTTGATGATGCTCATGGTATCGGAGTTATGGGTGCTCACGGAAGAGGATCGGCAGAACATTTTGGAGTAGAAGAGGACAGTGATTTGATCATGGGGACATTCAGCAAATCCCTGGCGGCATTGGGAGGCTTTGTTGTCGGGAATAAGAAAGTCATCTCTTATATTAAGCATCATGCTCGGGCTTTGATCTTCAGCGCAAGCATTACTCCCGCTTCTGTGGCCACGGTTCTGGCTACTTTAAATATTATTGAAAGAGAGCCGGAAAGAAGGGAAAATCTGTGGAGGATCACTCAAAAAATGAAATCAGGATTTCAAAATATGGGATATGATACCGGCCCGACAGAAACACCGATAATACCGGTTATGATAGGAGACGACATGCAAGCCTTCATGCTCTGGAGGCTTTTACGTGAAGAAGGAATTTTCACCAATCCTGTGATCTATCCTGCTGTACCACATGGCCAGGCTTTAATCAGAACCAGTTACTCTGCGACACATTCAGAAGAGGAATTGGATATTGTGCTCAATAGTTTCGAAAAATGCGGGAAAATGCTGGGAGTTCTAAAATAGATTGAAACGGAAAATCAAACTCGCGGTTTAAACTATGTTGGACTGCTGAGTCTGAGGATGGATTATTGATATGAATAGACAGAAAAATAATATGATCTATAAGGCAGTTTTGATAAGCATTATTCTGTTTAACCTGATATATTTAGCAGAAGCTACAGTATTGATCATGCCGTTGGATCAGGTTAAGCCGGGAATGAAGGGTACCGGACGAAGTGTGTTTCTCAAAGATAAGATAGAGGAATTCGATGTTGAGATCCTGGGGATTCTGAGAGATTATAATCCTAAAAGTCATTTAATTTTGGCTAAGTTAAGCAGTCCCATTATCGATAATTCCGGTATTAGCGAAGGCATGAGCGGAAGCCCTGTGTACATAGAAGGAAAGCTGATCGGGGCGGTTGCTTATGGATTTGCCTTTGCCAAGGAAGCTGTTGCAGGTATCACTCCGATTGAAGATATGCTCGAGGTTGCTGCTAAAGAAGAGGTAAGATCCTCAACATCGAGTTCAAGTAAGGTTCCTTATAAGGACCGTCTTTCCCTTGATGACCTCTTTGAGATCAACAAAAATGTATTTAAGCGGAGCTCTAAATTTGCATTCGATGGAAGAAACTTGTCTCAAATAAGCATTCCATTGGTCTTTAGCGGTTTTTCCACCAGTGGGTTTGATAATGCTGCGGATGTTTTTTCAAAGATGGGCTTCAATCCGGTTCAATCCGGAAGCTCCCTTCGATCTTTTGAAGAAATTCCGGACACCGATCTTTCACTAAGCCCGGGTGACCCGATAGGAGTTCAGCTGATCTCCGGGGATCTAAATATGTCGGCGATCGGAACGGTCACCTATGTTGACGAAGACAAAGTTCTGGCCTTTGGTCATCCTATGTATGGTCTTGGATCGGTCGAGTATTCCATGGTCAAGGCCCAAGTTATAACTGTGGTGCCTAATCTTTCCTCATCGTTCAAGATCTCCACAACCGGAGCTCAGATAGGGACATTTTTCCAGGACCGGCCTTCAGGAATTTATGGTAAGATCGGAAATTTTCCAAATATGATTCCTGTGAATATCAAGATGCTGAATTCAGTAGGGGATATAAAAGAATTCAAGCTGTCAGTAGTTGACGATAAGATATTAACCCCGTTTTTAGTAAATGTGGTGGCTTCAAATGTTATTGCATCGGAAGAAAGGGCTTTAGGGGATCTTTCCTTAGAATTCAGCGGCGATATATATCTTGAGAATGGGATGAACGTACATCTTGAAGATCTATTTTCAGGCAATTTCGATGCATCTATTGTAGAGATTTCGAATCTTTTGACGGCGGTTGTTTTTTATTTGATCAACAACGAATTCAGGGATCTGGGCATCCATAAGATTGATCTATCTGTGCGTGCTGAGGCAGAACCAAAATTAACATATTTGGAAAAAGTATGGTTGGATAAATATGACGCCTCTCCCGGTGAACAAATACAGATCGAATTGTATACCCGGAATTTTCGCGGAGAAACAGTTGCCCAAAAAGGAGCCTTTATTACTCCCCATCTTCCTTCCGGCTCCGAGTTTTATGTTGTGGTGGCAGATTCAGAATCGATGCGGCAGCTCGAGGCTTCTCAGTATAAAGTGCAGTCATTCGTTCCCAGGAGCTTGAATCAACTACTGCGTATTCTCAATAACCAGCGAAAGAATAATCGTATTTATGTCAAGGTCATTGCTTCCAAACCCGGGCTTTTTCTCAAAGGAGAAGAGATGCCCAATCTACCAGAGACCATGAAGTCCATGTTTGCCTCACCCCGATCAGCCACCTCTTCTCCTACCGAACTTGATAAATCCACATTGATGTATTATCAACTTCCGGTACCTTATGTTTTCCGGGGATTAGCAGTGATTCCAGTTAAGATAAACTGATAGAGGAGACCGGAATGAAAAAAATATTATCAATAGTCTTTGCTGCTGTCCTTTTTTTGATAGTTAATTTACTTGCGATCATACCTCAAAATTGGAAACTCCAAAATATCGAAGATTATTTAGAGGGAAAATTTTATGGAATTGCTGTAAATTCAAAAGGAGTGCTTTCTCTTGCTCCGAAAGAAGAAGCGATAAAGGGGCCTGCTCAGGATTTTTATCTTTCTCTTTTAGTTGATTCCACCGGAAATATATTTTTAGGCACTGGCCACAGCGGAGAGATCTATAAAATAAATAAAGATGGAGAAGCCGAACTTTATTTTAAATGTCCGGAAATGGATATATATTGTCTTGCTCAAGACTCTAAAGGAATACTCTACGCCGGGAGTTCTCCCAATGGAAAGGTGTATAAGATCACAGACAAGGGGGAATTCGAGGAATTTTTTAATCCTCAGGAAAAATATATTTGGGATCTTAAATTTGATCCCAAGGGAACACTCTTGGCTGCTGTAGGTGAAAATGGCGGTATTTATGCCATAAATCAGAAGGGAGAAGGAGCTCAAATTTTAAAAACTGAGGAAAACCACATTCTCTGTATGCGTTTTGATAGGAACAAAAATATCATTGCGGGGAGCGGAGGCACAGGAAGGGTTTACCGATTATCTGAGGGGAAAAGCCCGCGGATTTTATTCGATTCCTCCTATAATGAAATAAAATCCATTGATCTGGATAGGAATGGATATATATATGCGGCTGCAGCAGGAGAGGTTACCGTTCCCGCGAAGACAGCTTCGGAGGTTAAGGATAAGCAGATCTCTACAGGAGTTTCTGTTGTAGTCAGTGCTTCTTCTTCTGAAGCTGCTTCTTCTACCTCATCATCCTCAGCTCAGAAAAAATCAGGAGCCCTATTTAGGATCAACTCAGACGGGATCGCTGAGAAATTGTGGGAGTCAGATAAAGATCTGGTTTATTCCGTTTTTTGGGATGAGAAGAAAGGACATTTGTTTTTTGGAACTGGTGACAGAGGAAGGATATTGGCATGGAATAGGGAAGAAAAAATAACTCTCCTTTTCCAGAAAAAATCTGAGCAGATCTATCACCTTATTCCATCGGATAATCATATTTATGTTCTTGCCAATAATCCTGCGGAATTGACCATGCTCACCCCTAATCAAGGATTTGAAGGCGAATACATCAGTCAGGTTTTTGATGCAAAAATCCCATCATCCTGGGGGAGAATTGAATGGGAGGCAGATCTGCCCGAAGGAACGATTCTCCAACTTCTTACCCGGTCAGGAAATTCAGATGAGCCCAGTCAAACCTGGAGCGAGTGGTCTCCCCCTTATCAGAAAAATAACGGAGAACAGATCTTAAGCCCAAAAGGCCGGTTTTTACAGTTTAAAGCCAAATTTAAAAGTCAGTCAGGCAGAGTCTCACCAGAACTGAAAAGAGTGTCTCTTTTCTACCTCCAGACAAATCTTGCTCCTGAAATAACAGATCTTCAAATTTTCCCTCCTAATGTTGTGTTTATCAAACCTCCGGTTCAGGAAGAACAGGTTTTTGGAAAGCAGAATGATAATGATGAAAAAACTGATAAAAATTCCCAGAACAGCGCACTGGCTATGGCGAAAAAGACTGAGCGCAAAGGATATCAAACAATTGTATGGGAGGCCGAGGATAAAAACAAAGATGATCTGATTTTTTCGGTATATATCAGGAATAGTCAAGAGGACAGATGGAGGCTTCTCCAGGAAAACCTCTTGGATAAAATTTATGCTTTTGACACAGTGACCCTGCCGGATGGAATTTATTTCATAAAGGTCAAGGCTGGAGATGAGCTCTCCAATCCGGGTGGGGTAGCTCTTTCGGATGAGAAAATCAGTAAATCGATGGTAATCGATAATTCCCTTCCTGTGATCAAACAATTCCAAGCTGTTAAGAACGGAAATAAACTCTCGGTCAGTTTTCAAACGGAAGATTCTTTTTCCCGGATCAAGGAAGTTAAATATCTCATACGCCCGGATATATGGAGGGTGATTTTCCCGGTTGATGGGATCTGTGATTCCGATCAGGAAAAATTTGAATTTTCTTTGACTTTGGTGCCAAAGTCTGATGATCTGATTACCGTCAAAGTGACGGATGAGCAAGGGAATGTGGGCGTCTACCGCTCCACCTTCCTGAATCATCAGTAAAATAGGCCGATTTAAATACATCTATTTTCAATCTTGAACCTATACTTTCGGAAAGCAGGAATTATTGAATCGGTCATTGTGCTGGTTAGATTTATTATCGGCCTATTTTACTGATGATCCAGGAATATTTGGTTTTTGCATGTTTTGTGTGCGAAAATTTTGTATCGTAATTAAATTATAGATTTATGTTTAATTAAGGAATGGGGATTATTTTTTCACCCGTTCGAGGTATTTGTCATCGCGGGTATCTATGCGGACTATATCCCCTTTATTAATGAACTGAGGGACATTCAGAGTGATGCCGGTCTCAAGCGTAGCTGGTTTATAGCTGGCGGTTTGAGTGGCGCCTTTCAGGAAAGGTTCGGTTTCTATGACTTTGAGCTCGAGAAACAAAGGAGGCTCGATTCCGACCGGCTCTCCTTCATACATCTCTATAGTGAAAACAACATTGGGTACAAGATAATTTATAGAGCTGCCGATGGTATCTTCATCCAGTTTGATCTGTTCATAGTTTTCCAAGTTCATAAAAATATAATGATCCCCTTCCTGATAAAGATATTCCATCTCTATAGATTCCAAGTAAACCTGTTCTACTCTATCCTTGGACCTAAACCTATAATCATGGAGTGAGTGATCCGATAACTTTCTCAATTTTGTCTGCATCAGCGCCTGTCCTTTTCCTGGGGTTACGTGGGTTGTATCCAGGACTTTGTAGAGTTCATCATCTACCTTGATTATCATTCCTTTTCTTAATTGAGTTGCATTTATCATTTTATTATCCTTAGACTGTGTTCCTAATCAATTTTCTACTCTGGCCCCTTCATCCACTTTCACGATATAGGCTTTGGTATCCAGCTTACGCAGCTCTTCGGCGATAAAATCTGCTTTTCCGGGGGCGTAGGCAAATATACAGCCTCCCAATCCTGATCCATTAATTTTCGCCCCCAGGGCTCCGTTTTCGAGTGTGGTTTCGATCATCTTATTCAATTTAGGCGTAGAGATCTTTAGATAGTCTCTCATGACTTCTTGTTGTCGTGAGAGTAGATCTCCGAAATGATGATGATCGAAACTGTTTGACATAAAAAGCTTTTCTCCCTCGGCTGTAATATCTCTTGTTTTTAAGGTTCCTTTCAGCAGTCTTTTTTCAACATCAGACAATTTTTCAATCTCCGTCTTTTCTTCTAAGCCCATCGGAGAATTAAGATTGAAATCCTTCAATCTTCTTTTTATTTTACTTATTCCGGTTAAAACATTGTTTTTGATGTGGGAAAGAGTGCCGGTGGTGTTTTTTCTAATAAGAGAATCTGCCAGGACGAATTCTTTTAAAGGCTGATCAAACTGTCTGACTGAAAAGTTATCTCCAGAATAGACGTTTACGACTCCGCCCAGAGAGGAGGCATAATGATCCATTTTTCCGCCGGGTTCTTTGAACTCGGCCACTTCCGAGAGAAATCCAAGCTCCGCGATATCCTCGGGACAATTAGCCCGTTCATCTCTGGCTGCTTCTAGAAGAAATTTTATCCATGCGATCACCATTGCAGATGAGCTGGATGTCCCAGAATTAATGGGTATGGTCCCCTGGATCCTGCAATCCCAGCCCTTTGAAATGAGAACTTTGTTTCTTCTCAGAACGTTGATAACACTCCTTAGATAATCCCTTTCCTGCAGATATTTGATTTCTTTTTCCAAAGCGAATTCATCTTTTTCCCCAATGTCAGGAAGATCGAGGAAAAAAATGCTGTCTGGGCGAGATTTTCCCTGAATTGTGACCCTTAGATTTATAGCTGCTGCTATGATCGGAAGGCCGAAGTAGTCCTGGTGTTCTCCCAAAAGACATAATCTGCCCGGAGCAGAGACTTTTAATTCAGAATCTATCATGATTCATTATTATCTAAAATACTTAAACCCTGTCAACTCTTGTATTCTAAACTATTCATAAAAAATGCGAAAAAAAGCTGTTGTTGATTTGTTTTTTGTTTTCTTTATAAAATGGACAGAGAATGACTGAATTGACATTTTTAGGGACAGCAGGATTTGTTGCTACCGGAAAAAGAGATAATGTGGCTTTTGTTATCAGTCAAGATAAAGATCTGGTTTTGGTCGATTGTCCTGGCAGTGTCTATCACAAGCTGAAAAAAGCCGGATTTGATCCTAAGGCAGTACGAGCCTTATTGGTGACTCATATCCATCCCGATCATATTTATGGGCTTCCTTCTCTTATTCACAGCCTGATGCTGGACGATTGTGAATTAGATCTCTTCGGGACAGAAACAGCTGT
Source organism: uncultured Eubacteriales bacterium (assembly GCA_964557845.1). GTDB lineage: Bacteria > Acidobacteriota > Aminicenantia > Aminicenantales > Aminicenantaceae > CAZLBV01. The sequence goes on from CAZLBV010000033.1 coordinate 18,006, forward strand.
AAGCTTCTGCCGGAAATATCTGGATATGTTTCATTTGTTGGAAGCAAAAATAAAATGCAGAGTAAATTTCAGAGCTGTGCAAGAACAAGAGATCATCCATCTAATGCCCTGGATCGATATTCTCTCGATGAGGATTCCTCATCATGAATCCTCCTTTGCTTATTTCATCAAATTAACAAAAGAGAATAAATTGCTGGTCTATTCAGGTGATACTCCTGAATATCCTCCTCTTTTTAAAGCCTCTGCCGGCGCGGATTACCTCATTCATGACTGCAGTTCGACTTCAAATATGTTTGCCAAATATCCTTTTTTGTACAGCACCCATACTCATTCACTAAAATTGGGGATCAGGGCGGCAGAAGCGGAAATAAAATGCCTTATTCCTTGCCATTTTTTCAGTAGAGAAGGCACCTTGGTGGAAGAGATTAAAGAGGAGATAAAGCAAAATTTCTTTGGAAAAATAATAATTCCTAGTGATCTTGATAGAATATTACTTTAAGATAGGCATTTTCATGCGGATTTTAGCTTTATTTAAAGGAATGATAATATGGAAAAAGCAGATTTGATCCTTTTTAATGGAACCGTCTATACTATGAATCCTGCGAGACCAAGAGCGGCTGCCATTGCAATAAGAGACGGCCAGATCTTAACGGCCGGTGATGATCAGGAGATAATGGTTTTTAAGGGGGTGAAATCGGAATGTATAGACCTGGGCGGCAAGGCGGTGCTTCCGGGATTCATAGATGCTCACACCCATTTTCTGGACGGTGGGATGGCGTTATCTGATGTACAGCTGCGGGGTGCCGTTGATAAAGAAGATTTTGTATCCAGGATCCAGAGCAAAACGAAAGACTTGAAGCCCGGAGAATGGATCTTGAATGGGGACTGGGATCACCAAGGATTTATTGAACCTGAACTACCCAGAAAGGAGTGGATCGATCCTGTGACTCCGGAAAATCCGGTTTGCATTAACCGGATCGATAAACACACTTTCCTGGTAAACAGCCTTGCCCTAAAAGCAGCGGGGATAAACCGCCATACGGATTCTCCCCAGGGTGGAAAAATTGAAAAGGATATTGGGGATGGAGAACCGACGGGAATTTTGAAGGATGCCGCCATTAATCTGGTTTCCAGGATCATACCTGAACCGGGAATTCAAGCTAAAAAGGAAGCTGCCCTCAGAGCTGTTGCTCATGCCCACTCCTTAGGTGTGACTTCAATTCATGATATGGCCTATTCCACTGATAATTTTGATGTATATTCAGAACTTCTGCGGGCAGGAGATCTGAATATCCGGGTATATTTGTACATACCTATTGCTGCCATTAATGAATTCCGGGAAAGAGAAAGAAGCGTACCGGAAAAGAACAGAAGGTTTAAACTCGGGGGATTAAAAGCGTTTGTGGATGGTTCCCTGGGAGCATCTACTGCCTTATTTTTCGAACCTTACCTGGATAATCCTACTGAGAAAGGTATTCTGATTTCCGATATGTATCCTGAAGGCATCATGGAAAAGAGGCTTTTCCAAGCTGACAATGAAAAACTCCAGGTTGCTGTTCATGCCATTGGTGATAGAGCCAATCATATTATTCTCGATATTATGGAAAAAGTGATCACTGCCAATGGTCATAGGGACCGGAGGTGGCGGATAGAACATACCCAGCATATTATTCCCGATGACATTACCCGAATGGGCCGGTTAGGGATTATCGCTTCGGTTCAGCCTTATCACTCCTATGATGATGGCTGCTGGGCCCATCTTAAGATCGGCCAGGAAAGAGTACGTTGGTCCTATCCTTTTCGATCTTTGTTGCAAGCGGGGGTTAAAATAGCCTGCGGTTCTGATTGGACGGTGGCGCCGTTAAATCCTCTTTTGGGGATCTTTTCGGCAGTAACACGAAAAACCAGGGATGGAAAACATCCGGACGGTTGGATCCCGGAGGAAAAGATCTCTTTGGAGGAAGCTGTTAAAGGATTCACCGTAAATCCTGCTTTTGTTGAAGGCAGTGAAGATTTCAAAGGGATGATTGCACCTGGAAAAATTGCCGATATTGTGGTATTAAACCAGGATATATTCTCTATCCCTTCTAATGAGATTGAGAATGCCGAGGTTTTCATGACTGTTTTTGAGGGACATATCGTGTACCAAAAAAAATAATTTTATAATAAGAAAATGATCTATTTACATTTCTTTCTTTTAATGATTTCTTTTGCGGTTCTGTTCAAATGTGCCGATTTTTTTGTGAGCGGAGCCTCCAATATCGCAGTTTGCCTGAACATACCTAAGATGGTGATCGGAATAGTGCTGGTTAGTCTGGCGACTACAGCACCCGAATTCGCTGTTTCTGTTCAGGCTGCTTTTTTAAACCATCCTGAGATCGCGTTAGGAAATGCTATCGGTTCTGTTATTTGTGATGATGGTATCGCTTTGGCTTTGGCAGCTATAATTGCTCCGGTGGCGATCGTAGTCAACTGTAAAATGCTCAAGATCGTTGGAGTCTTTTTGCTTTCCATAGACATTATCGGTTATCTGATGGCAAAAAACGGAACGGTCGGCAGATTGGAAGGAGCCTTTTTTGTTATTCTTCTGGTGGGGTATTTCTGGATCATTTTAAAATCGAAAAAAATTAGGATGATTGGTTTCAGCCAGGTTCCAGACATAAATTCCGATCCTGAATTATGTGAGCTGCCTCTAAAGCAAAGATTGAAAAAACCAGTTTTATTATTTTCTATCGGTCTGGTCGGTGTCATTTTAACCAGCCGGATCGTATTAGAGTCCTCTATCAGGATTGCTCATCATTTTAATATTTCGGAGACAATAATAGGTTTAACGGTCATTGCTGTTGGTACCTCCTTGCCTGAGATCAGCACCTGTATCACAGCCGCTCTCAAGAGGGAAGGAGAAATTGCTGTCGGGAATATCATAGGGGCTGATATCTTGAATGTTTTGTGGATAATCGGGGTTTCCGCTATGGTTAATCCTATTACTGTCGATAAAGAGGTCATAAACTTTAGTTTTCCCTTCATGATCCTGATTGTTGCGGTCATGCTCGGGTTGATGCGCATAGGCTGCCGGTTGGGGAAAATTAAGGGAATAGTTCTGTTTGTCCTGTATTTGCTCTATCTATATCTTACACTCACTCTTTTTACTTAATTTAAATAATTAGATGTTTGACTTATAGCTTTAATTTGATATTATGTTTTCCTTTGATTCTGGAGGTAACAATGAACATTGGAGTGATAAATGAGAGTAATAAAATCGAAAATCGTGCCGGCCTTTCTCCTAGTGGTGTCTCCCTTTTGGTGGAAAAAGGTCATTCAGTCTACCTCCAAGCGGGGGCAGGATTAAAAGCTGGATATTCCAATGAAGATTATACTTCTCTTGGGGCTAATATCGTGTTCACTAAAGAAGAAGTTTTCGGACGGTCGGATGTTGTCCTCAATATATCTCCCTTAAATTCAGAAGAATCAAGCCTGGTTAAACCAGATCAGATCTTATTTGGATTTCATCATGTGGCGGTGGCCCGCAAGAATATTGTTGAAGAACTCATGGCGAAAAAGGTGACGATGATCGGCTATGAAATTATGTCAGACGATGACAGCTCCCTGCCTTTTATTGAGAGCCTGAGTGAGATCGCAGGTGATATGTGTCAAGTCATTGCTGGATATAACCTTCAGACTAATCTGGGCGGCCGGGGATTGGTGATAGGCGGCGTGGTCAGTGTCCCCCCTGCAACTGCAGTTGTGGTCGGCAGCGGAATCTTAGCCCGGAGTGCGATCAAGACCATGCTGCTTGCCGGGGCCCACACCATTGCTCTAGGGCATAATATAGATGGCTTGCGCAGAATAGAGGAGATTACCGCAGGCAGGGCGGTGACTCTTATGGCCAGTAATTACAATTTAGCTCGCATGACCAAAATAGCGGATATTCTCATAGGTGCAGTATTAAAACCCGGTGAGAGAGCTCCTGTCATGATCACGCGCAAAATGGTAAAAACAATGAAGAAAGGGTCGATTATAATCGATCTTTCCATTGACCAAGGAGGTTGTATAGAGACCAGCCGTCCGACGACCTTAGAGAATCCAACTTTTGTGGATGAAGGTGTTATTCATTATTGTGTTCCCAATATAACCTCGGCTGTAAGCCGGACTTCTACCAAGGTTCTATCCAATCTGGTCGTTCCTTATCTCATTGAAATGGGAGAAATAGGTGTAGCTGAGGCGTTAAAGGCTAATTCGATATTGGCCAGAGGGCTCTATATTTATAAAGGTGATCTGGTTAAGAAAAATATTGCAGAAAGATTTGGATTAAATTATAAAGCAATCTAATAATTAATAGGTTCAAATGGATAAGACAGAATACAAAAAAGCTATCAGTCAATTCGGGAATAAACAAAAGGAACTCATTCACATCTTACACAAAGTGCAGAGTGAGTTTGGCTATATTCCTCCCGAGGCAATTAATGTTGTAGCCAAGCACCTACGGATCTCGGAAAGTGAGATTTATGGAGTACTTACATTCTATAAAGCTTTCAGCCTTGAACCTCGCGGAGAACATCTTATTACTATCTGTATGGGAACCGCCTGTCATGTCAGGGGAGCTCCCAGGATCCTGGATGAGTTCAGCCGCCGTTTGGGCATTAATGCCGGAGAAACAACCGCGGATAATAAATTCACTCTGGAAACAGTTAATTGTGTAGGGGCTTGTGCCTTAGGTCCAATTGCCATTACAGACGGTGAATATCATGGACAAATGAAAACCAGTGATGTTGAGAAACTCATAGAAGCAATAAAAACCGAAGAAAGGGATTAGGTCGGTAAATGGAAAAAAACAAGATCAAGAAATTAGAGGAATTAAGAGCTGAGATTTCCGAATCCAGAAAACAGGAAAAGACTACGGTTACTATTTGTGCTGGAACCGGCTGCCATGCTTATGGTTGCATGAATATCTCCGCGGCCTTTAAGGAGTCCATCAAAAGACAGAACCTTCAGGAAAAAGTTGATGTCAGGACTACCGGATGCCACGGATTTTGTGAGCGGGGCCCCATTGTAGTCATCCAACCTGAGGGTATTTTTTATCAGAGAGTCAAACTAAATGATGTTGAAGAAATTATCTCGGAGACTGTTCTCAACAATAACGTGATCGACCGGCTGCTGTACGAAGATCCCAAAACCGAAACTAAGATCATAAAGGAAAAAGATGTTCCCTTTTATAAAAAACAAAAACGGATCGTCTTTGAGAATAACGGATTCATCGATCCTACCGAGATCAAAGATTATATTGCTTTAGGGGGATATGAAGCTTTGTCCAAAGCTCTTTTTGAAATGACCTCGGAAGAGGTGATCGAAGAGATTAAGAAATCCGGACTGAGAGGAAGGGGAGGAGCCGGATTTTTAACTGGAGTTAAATGGGAGATCTGCCGGTCCTACTCTTCTCTGGTTAGGTACATTATATGCAATGCTGATGAAGGGGACCCCGGGGCCTATATGGACAGAAGCCTTTTGGAGGGAAATCCCCATAGTGTGATCGAAGGAATGATCATCGGAGCCTATGCTATTGGGGCAACAGAGGGATATATTTATGTGAGAATGGAATATCCTCTGGCGGTGGAAAACGTCACCATCGCAATAAAACAGGCTGAGGATTTGGGATTATTAGGAGATTCTATTCTTGATTCCGAGTTCAATTTTAAGATTCATATTTTTAAAGGTGCGGGAGCCTTTGTTTCCGGAGAGGAAACCTCCTTGATCGCTTCTATTGAAGGAAGGAGAGCCTTTCCGACCCAAAAACCTCCTTTTCCAGCCCAAAAGGGCTTGTGGGGGAAACCGACCAACATAAACAATGTTGAAACTTGGTCCAATGTCCCTCAGATCATAAGTAAGGGGGCTGATTGGTTTTCAGATATCGGGACAAAAACCAGTAAAGGAACCAAGATTTTCTCTCTGGTAGGAAAAATAAACAATACCGGATTGGTGGAAGTTCCCATGGGAATTACACTAAGAGAGATCATTTATGAAATAGGTGGTGGGATCAAGGATGGAAAAAAGTTTAAGGCTGTCCAGACAGGAGGGCCATCTGGGGGTTGTATTCCTGCATCCATGCTGGATCTTCCCATTGACTTTGATACTTTGAAAAAAGCAGGATCCATGATGGGTTCAGGAGGGATGATCGTCATGGATGAGGATACCTGCATGGTAGATGTTGCCCGCTACTTTCTTAATTTTACTCAAGAAGAATCCTGTGGAAAGTGTGTTCCCTGCCGGGTCGGCACTAAACAGCTGGTGAATATTCTCACTCGGATCACACAGGGAGAAGGCGAGGAAGAAGATATTCAAAGATTAAAGGATTTAGCCGAAACCATTAAAGCCGGTTCTTTATGCGGCTTAGGCCAGACAGCCCCCAATCCGGTGCTTACTACTCTGCAATACTTTCAAGATGAATATGAGGCTCACATTAAAGAAGGCAGCTGCCCCGCTCTTTCCTGTAAAGATTTGATCTGTTATTACATCGACCCGGATAAGTGTGTCGGCTGTCTCCTTTGTAAGAAAAACTGTCCGGTTAATGCCATCAGCGGAGAACGTAAAGAGGTTCATGTGATCGATCAGTCCCTGTGTATCAAATGCGGGGTTTGTATGGATGTCTGTCCGCCCAAGGTTTCGGCGGTTTCTAAATATACTGGAAACAAGAGAAAGGAAATACTAAAACAAGCCTCCGCGAAAAGAGATGGAAAATGAGATTAAATCTAAATGGAAAGCAAGTTGAATTTGAAGGGAAAAAGACAATTCTGGAAGTCGCGCGAGAAAATGGTGTTTTTATCCCATCATTGTGTGATTATCCTGAACTTACCCCCTTTTCCGGCTGCCGGTTGTGTCTTGTGGAGATCAAAGGAAAAAAAGGCTATCTTCCGGCTTGCAGCATTTATTCTGAAGAAGGCATGGACATTAAGACAGATTCCCCTCAGCTTAAAAAACTGCGCCGGAATATCCTTGAACTGATTTTAATTGAGCACCCTCATGCATGTTTGATCTGTTCTGAAAAAGACTATTGCGATGAATATAAGTCTACCATTAGAAAAGTTGGCGAACCCACAGGATGTGTATTATGTTCCAACAATGGTCGCTGCGAATTACAGGATGTGGTAAAAGCGATCGGTATAGATAAAGTCAATTTTCCTGCAGTCTATCGGAATTTAGAGGTTAAGAAGAGTGATCCTTTTTTTGATCGCAATTACAATCTCTGCATTCTTTGCGGTCGATGTGTACGTGTCTGTCATGCTGTTAGAGGGACTTCCGTGCTTACCTTTGTTTCCAGGGGCCCTCAGGAAGTGGTAGGAACCGTTCTGGATAAATCTTTAATAGAAACTGGCTGCCAATTCTGCGGGGCCTGTGTTGATGTCTGCCCGACCGGCGCTTTGACCGAACGGGCGATTAAATATGATCGCCTGCCGGATGAGAAAATGAAAATAATCTGTCCTTTTTGTGGTGTGGGCTGCAAGATCGAACTGTCATTAAGTCAGGGACAGATAATTGGCTCTCAGCCTGATAAAGACGGCCCGGTCAATCATGGGCAGTCATGTGTAAGGGGCCGTTTTGCGGTAAGAGATACGGTTTATAGCGAGCAGAGATTAACATCTCCGATGATAAGAAAAAATGGTAGTCTTGAGAAAGTCGATTGGGATGAAGCCCTGAGTTTTGTTGCGGATAAACTTAAGTCATTGAAAGGGGAAAAAACAGGAGTTGTTTTATCCGCTCAGTCAACGTGTGAAGATTATTATTGTATGGAAAAGTTTGCTTCAGAAGTATTAAAGACAAATAATATTGTTGAAGCAGCCGGTTCAGACCCAGGCTGTATCTGGCAAAAATTTGCCTCTGCTCAAGGAATAGACCCTTCTCTAAATTTTAATCTTCGGGATATATCCAAAGCCAAGGTCATCTTTTTAAACAGTGGGGATATCGCGGTTTCCCATCCCGTCTTATGGGTTGAAATTTTTAAATCCTTAAGAAAGGGAGCACAGCTGATTGTCGCTGGTCCGCTTGATTCATTCATAGACAGTTATTCTGCGTGTCGATTGAAGACAAAGCCCGGTGCTGAGGCTTATTTGTATCATTTTCTTGGAAGGATTTTATTGGATAGAGAAGAAAGGAAGAATGAAGGATCGGATTTAAATATTGAAACAGTTTCAAAGGTTCTGGAAGGCTTGGATATGTCTCAAGTAGAAAATATAACCGGAATAGACCCAAAAGATCTCTTGAAGGCCGGAGAACTGCTTTTAGAAGGAGAGCCATCTGTTATTTTTCTGGGAAGTGAAATAGTCAATAGCGAAGAAATGGACTCCTTGCTCGCGGGATGCTGGAATCTTGCTCTGCTTTCAAGATCCCGTATGATCCCGCTCAGCCTGTTTAGCAACCAGAGAGGTATTGATGCGGTTAGACATATTCCCCCTGAGGGCAGGCCAGACCTCAAAAAGTTATTACAGATTATATCCGATAGAGAGATTCAGGCTCTTTATATAAATGGTCCAATTCCTCTTCCGGATAAGATTGAACTCCCATTTTTAATCGTCCAAGACAGTCATTGGACACCGATCATGGATAAAGCCGACGCTGTTCTTCCTGCCGTGACATTTGCGGAAACTGAGGGTACCTTTGTAAACATGGAAGGAAGGATCCAGTATTTTCCAAAATCTATCCCACCTTTGGAAGAATCGAAACCTGATTGGTGGATAGTCAGCGAGATATCTTCCAGATTGAAAAAAGATAAACTTAACTATAAGAAAGCATCGGATATAACCTCTGAGCTGTTAAAATCAAATAAGGCTTTTCAAAAAGTCAGTTATAAAGGAATGCTTAACGGAGATGAATTCTTTATTGTAGAACAGGGAAATGGAGGGGATAAGAATAAATATATCGGAATTTTTCCCTCTAATGAGATAAAAAAGATTAAAGGAAAAGATCATTTCCACTTATATGTGGTTCCAACTTCTGATAACTATAAAAATTTTCTTCTGGGAAAGGAAATCCCCGGATTTGGTCTTATAAGAAATCCTGAATGGATTATGATAAATCCTGAAAAGGCAGGAAAGGCCGGATTTTCCGAAGGTGAAAAAGTAACACTAATATCTGATTCAGGAGCATTCACAGGAAGGCTCAAGTATTCTGATTATATCCCAGAGGAAATCCTGGTATCCTATTATTTATGGTTTAAGGAAGGTGGTTTAGTTGATGCGGCCAATATCTCTATTTTGGAGGAGAAAACTGCATCCGGATTAATTCCTGTTAAAATTGAAAGAGGAAACTAATGGCAAAAATACTGCAGAGAGAACGATTGGTCCCAAATCTTCATCTGATTGAAATAGAGGCTCCTGAGATCGCAAGGAAATGCAAGCCGGGGCAATTTGTGATTATCATGCCGGATGAATTCGGTGAAAGGATCCCTTTAACCATCGCTGACTGGAATGAAGAAAAAGGTTCCGTAACATCGGTTTTTTTAGTTGTGGGCACATCCACCCATAAGCTGTCACAGATGAAAGCAGGAGATGAACTCCCTGTTTTTGTGGGGCCATTGGGTATGCCGTCAAAGATAGAAAATTACGGAACGGTTCTCTGCGTGGGAGGGTGTTTTGGAATTGGTGCTATTTATCCGGTAGCCCGGGCTTTGAAAGCAGCCGGAAATAAAGTACTCACTTTGATGGATGTTAAAGCGAACTATCTGGTTTATTGGGAAGATAAACTAAAAGCAGTTAGTGACCATTTATATGTTTCTTCCCGTGATAATTATTTCGACTGCAAAGACTACATTCCAAAAGTCATGCAGAGCATATTAAAAGAAAACAGTATCGACCGGGTTTTCTCTATCGGATGTACTTATCTGATCTACTGCTGTGCTGAAGCCACACGGCCTCAAGGGATAAAAACGACCGTGAGCTTGAATCCGATCATGGTAGATGGAACCGGAATGTGCGGAGCCTGCCGGGTAACGGTTGGAGGCAAGACCAAATTCGCTTGTGTGGATGGCCCGGATTTTGACGGCCATGAAGTAGATTGGGATGAGCTTTTTTCAAGGAGAAAATCCTATTTTGATGATGAAATTCAGTCTTTATGCTATTGGGAGAGAAAGAGTTTTCCATAAGAGCATAGGATAGGAAAGAGTGTAAAAGATGGCGGAAAAAAAGAAAGAAATGTCTGCTGAGCTCAAAGAGCGGTTAAAAGCAGGATTTAATGAAGATTGGCGGCAAAAGTTAAGGAAATCTGTTTCTATAAAAGAGCGAATGAAGATCGAAAGGATACATATGCCTGAGAGAGAGGCGGAGGTAAGAAATAAAGATTTCCAGGAAGTTAATCTTGGATTAACAGAGGAGATGGCGGTTAAGGAGGCTATGAGATGCCTTGATTGCGCTAATCCCCAGTGTGTGCTGGGCTGCCCGGTAGGAATTGACATCCCTGCCTTCGTTAAAATGATAGAAATGGGGGATTTCGACAAGAGCGTACGAAAGATAAAAGAGACTAATAGCCTTCCCGCTATTTGCGGACGGGTATGCCCTCAAGAATCCCAATGTGAGGCGTCATGTACTATGAATAAGGCTACGGGAGTTCCTGTGGCCATTGGGAACCTGGAACGTTTTGTCGCGGATTATGAACGGATGAAAGGCGAGGATTATATTCCGGAAATACCGCCTCCTACCGGCTGTAAAGTGGCTGTGTTAGGTGCGGGACCGGCCGGCTTGACGGTCGCCGGAGACCTGGCCCTAAAGGGACATCAAGTCACTATTTTTGAGGCGCTTCATATAGCAGGTGGAGTGTTAGTCTACGGCATACCGGAGTTTCGGCTGCCCAAGAAAATCTTACAATCAGAGGTGGATTACCTAAAGCGCTTAGGCGTGGAGATTAAGACCAATTATGTAGTCGGCATGACTGCTACCATCGATGAATTGATGGCAGAAGGGTTCGATAGTATTTTCATAGGAACAGGAGCCGGCCTCCCCAATTTTATGCGTGTTCCTGGAGAGAATCTTATCGGGATTTATTCTGCTAATGAATACCTGACAAGGGTAAACCTTATGCGTGCCTATGAATTCCCTAAATATGATACGCCTGTTATTCTGGGTAAAAGAGTTGCGGTTTTAGGAGGAGGGAATGTGGCCATGGATTCAGTTCGTACCGCCAAGCGCTTAGGGGCGGAGCTGGCAGCTATTGTGTATCGGCGTTCCCGTACGGAAATGCCGGCCAGAATTGAAGAAGTTAAACATGCTGAAGAGGAAGGAATTGAATTCCACTTTTTGACCACTCCGACGCAGTTCATCGGAGATGATAAGGGGCGCGTTAAAGCCATGGAATGTTTGCGTATGAAATTAGGCGAGCCTGATTCTTCAGGAAGAAGGCGTCCGGTGCCGATCGAAGGCTCTGGATTTATCATGGATGTTGATATGGTGGTGGTGTCAATTGGAAACAGCCCTAATCCATTGATCGGGCAAGTTACACCTGGATTGGAAATAGGTAAATGGGGTAATGTGGAAGTCAATTGGGACACTATGGCCACCAGCATTGAAGGCGTTTATGCAGGAGGAGATATTATTCGTGGCGGTGCTACAGTCATACTCGCTATGGGAGATGCCCGGATCGCTGCTAATGAGATGGATAAATATATGCGGACAAAAAAGAAACTGCCGGAATAGGCAGGAGTCGTAAATCCGGTTGATATATTAAGTGAGAGGGTTCTTTGGAGATTCGAGTTCTATTGTATCTGTTTCTGGTTCGCTTTATTTTGGAGGTATAGAATGGCTTGGGTAGATGAATATAAAAAGAAATTGATTTCCGCTTCTGAAGCAATGTCGATCATTAAAAGCAACGATCGTGTTTTCATCAGCGGGAATGCAGCAACTCCTTATGTGTTGGTGAATGCGCTGGCAGCCAGAAAAGATGAACTGAAAAATATTGAATTGGTGCACGTTCTTCTGTTGGGAGACGATCCCTTTTCTAAGCCGGAAATGGAAGGTCATTTCCGTCACAACTCTTTGTTTGTGGGGCCGGCGGATCGAAAAGCGATCAATGAGGGCCGGGCAGATTATATTCCCATATTTCTGCATCAGATACCTGATCTTTTTTTCTCAGGCCAGATGCCTTTGGATGTTGCGGTTATTCATCTGTCTCCTCCTGATGAACATGGATTCATGAGTTATGGAGTAGAAGTCCTCTGTTCCAAAGCTGCGGCTGAGACTGCCAAAGTAGTCATTGCCCAGGTTAATGAAAAAATGCCCCGAGTTTTAGGTGATTCATTCATTCATGTCTCCCGTGTCGATAAAATAGTAGAAGTCTCAGAGGATCTTCCTCAGCTTGAAAAAAAACCTTTTAGTGAAGTTGAAAAGAAAATAGGAAAGTCTATTGCGGAATTGATCGAAGACGGGTCCACTCTTCAATTGGGAATCGGGGGAATTCCTGATGCTGTTTTAGCCAGTCTCGAGGGGAAACGTGACCTGGGAGTGCACACCGAGATGGTTTCTGATGGAGTCATGGAAGCCGTTGAAAAAGGGATTATCACTGGTGCAAAAAAGAATTTTCATCCTTATAAGATCATATTGACATTTTTACTGGGCTCAAAAAATTTATATAAGTTTGCCCATAATAATCCCATTCTGGAAGCTCACCCTACCGATTATACCAATCATCCTTTTAATGTTTTCCAGAATGACAAGATGGTTAGTATTAATTCCGCCATAGAGCTGGATATAACCGGGCAGATCTGTTCCGATTCGATCGGAACTTATATTTATAGTGGTTTTGGGGGGCAGGTGGATTTTATCAGAGGTGCGGCCCATTCCAAGGGAGGCAAACCGATCATTGCTCTGCCTTCGACCGCCAAAAATGGAGAGATATCAAGGATAGTCCCCTTTTTAAAAAAGGGTGCCGGGGTTGTGACGACCAGAGCCGATGTGCATTATGTGGTTACTGAATATGGAGTGGCTTTCTTGCATGGAAAAAATCTGCATGAACGGACTAAAGCGTTAATAAATATCGCCCACCCCAAATTCAGGGACGATCTGATCAATGCCGCTAAAGAGAGAAACCTGGTAAGATAAAAAGAGTGGTATAAATCAGGATAACATGAAGCAAGAAATGCTGTTCGAGCAAAAAGGCCATATCGGGACAGATGAATCCGGAAAAGGGGATTATTTTGGGCCTTTGGTTGTCGCCGGTTTTTTTCTTCCTGATGGACAGGAACAGGTTTTGCAGGAATTAGGAGTCCGGGACAGTAAAAAGATCTCGGACAACCGGATACGAGAGATAGCAGAGATCCTTAAAGGAGGATACAAGCATTCTCTGGTGGTCATCGGTCCCAAAAAGTACAATGAACTATATACCAAACTTCGAAACTTAAATAAGCTGCTGGCTTGGGCTCATGCCCGTGTGATTGAAAACCTTTTAGAAGAAGTCCCTTGCTCCTCTGCGGTTACCGACCAATTCGGCGATAAGCTTTTTGTGATAAATTCTTTGATGAAGCGGGGAAAAGGAATTGAGTTGATCCAGAGGCCTAAGGCTGAGGAAGATCTTGCAGTCGCGGCTGCTTCTATTCTTGCCCGTGCGGAATTCTTACGGAGGATGTATTTTCTTTCCCAGGAGATCGGCAGAGAACTGCCGAGAGGGGCCTCCGCGCTTGTCGAGGCAGTTGGTTTGGATTTGGTCAGAAAACATGGAGAATCTGTCTTGGATGAAGTTGCAAAAAAACACTTTAAGATCACAAACCGCATAATAGGCCTGATCGACGCGGGGTAGATCTGGTAAAAGCTGACCGGTAATTTTAGTTCTATCTGGAGGGTGCCATGAAAGACCGAACCAAAAGATTATATTTTGATGATCCCTATCAAACCCAATTTGAGGCTGCGGTCTTGGAAAAAAGAAACTTTGCAGGAAAACCGGCTGTTATTCTTGATCAGACTTTGTTTTATCCAGAATCTGGCGGGCAGCCCTGTGACAAAGGTGATATAAACGGAATTTCCGTCATTAATGTTATTGAGGATAAGGATAAGATCATCCATGTTTTGGATAAAGATATCGACGCAGAAAAGATCAAAGGAACGATAGACTGGGAGACCCGGTTTGATCATATGCAGCAGCATTCCGGCCAGCATATTCTTTCTCAAGTATTTCATAGATATCTCAATGGGAAGACCATGTCCTTTCACTTGGGCAAAGAAATATCTACGGTTGAGATAGATATACGAAAGATCTCTGAGGAAGAAGTCGAGAAGATAGAGAAGCTGGCAAATGACATTGTTTTCGAGAACAGAGAGATCCGGGTTGCTTTTGTTCCTGATACCAGGGTCGATAAGATCCCCCTTCGAAAACCGCCCAAGAAAACCGGAGAACTTAGAATTGTTGAAATTCAGGATTTTGATTATACGGCGTGTGGCGGCACCCACCCCCGCCGTACCGGTGATATTGGCTTAATCAAGATCCTTAAGTGGGAAAGGATAAGGGATAATCTGAGGTTTGAATTTGTCTGTGGAAACAGGGCTTTAAAAGATTACGCCATGAGAACCAGGGTTCTCAGGGATGTGACCAATCGGTTTTCCTCAGGCGAATCAGATCTTATGGATGTAGTAGAAAAGCTTTTCCAGGATTATAAAGCCCAAAAAAAAAGGAACCGGCAGCTTCAGGAGAAAATGTCTGAATATGAAGCCAAGGAGATGATTAACCAGGCTGAAAGCCGCATTATAAAGAAAGTCTTTGAAGATAGATCCGCCGATGAAGCACGTCAGCTTGCCTTAAATATAATCAGAGGTTCAGATCATATAGTTCTATTCGGCCTTAAATTAGCAGAAAGGGTGCATCTAGTTTTAGCGTGTCCGGAAAAAACTGAAGTGGATCTGCGTGAGCTGGTATCTGAGATATCACCGATTATAGAGGGTAAAGGAGGGGGCCGGCCTTCCCTGGTTGAGATCAGCGGTAGCCGGCAGAACAGGCTGTTGGAAGCATTGGATAAAGCCTATAAAAAAGTGATGGAGTATTTTTAGTGTTTGAACGAATACCCAAGCTATTCGTAGTGAAGGGATACGATCGGATCCATACTTGCTGCTTTTTGAGCAGGGAAAATACCGAAAAATAAACCTACCGAAACCGACACAAAGAATCCTAAGAACACAGACCAGAGGCTCACTGTGGCCGGAAGCGGAGTGGCGCTTTTTACTAAAAAGGCAATACCGAAACCTGTCAGGATGCCGATGGCGCCGCCGGTCCCGGTCAGAACAACAGCTTCAATGAGAAACTGTTTCAAGATATCCGAAGCCCTGGCTCCCACTGCTTTTCGTATGCCTATCTCTCTGGTTCGTTCTTTGACAGAAACCAACATGATATTCATCACCCCGATCCCGCCCACCAAGAGGCCGATGGAGGAGATCACGATCATCACAAGATAAGCTGCGCCGGTTATTTGATTGTAAAGATCAACGATAACATCCTGAGTATAGACCGCAAAATCATTGGGTTTTCCGAATCCAACCCCTCTCCTTTTCCTGAGCACATTAATGATCTGCTCTTTGGTTTCCTCAATATATCCTTTTTTCTTGGGGGTGATGATGAATTCCAAATTTGATAGATCATAGGGGTAGTATTTCATAAGAGTTGTGATCGGGATGCCTACAAAATTGTCCTGGCTTTGGCCGAATAAGCTGCCTCTTTTTTCAAGAACACCGACCACCCGGAATTTTTCCGGACCGATCCGGATTTCCTTTCCCACAGGATCTATATAGGGAAAAAGGTTCTCGGCTGGATCTGAACCGAGAACACAGACTCTGGCGCTGTGCACTACCTCAGATTCGAGTAAAAAACGGCCTCGCTCTGGAAGATATACTGAAAGGGCTTCCGGAAATTTTTCATTCATGCCGAGGACAAGAGTATTTTTAGCTTTGATATTTTGATATTTTACCGGGATTTCCTCAAAGATGTCGGCTATCAGATCCACGGCTACGGCATTTACAAGGGGACATTCCTTTTGGATCGCTAAAGCATCTTCAAAAGTGAGGTCCTTTCTCTGCCTTAATTCTTCTGAAGTTTCTCCGACCTGGATTCCGGGCTCCATCTTGCTTACGATGATCATGTCAGAACCAACGGACTCCAATTCCGCTAAAAAAGAACGGTTTAAGCCTTGGATAATGGAGACCATTCCTATGACGGTGGTAACACCGATCATGATCCCTAACAAAGTAAGAAAAGAACGGAGTTTGTTGGATTTTATGGAATCCCAGGACATCTGGAAGATCTCTTTTATTATTCCTATTCTGATCATAGCTCGGTCCTTAAGGCTTGAATAGGATTCAGTCTGGCAGCTTTGCTGGCCGGATAAAGGCCGAAAAAGATACCCACCGAAGCAGAAACGATAATAGCGGCAGCTACAGAACTTGGATCAAGGGTAGAGGGCATGGAAGAAACTGAGGTAATGATTCTGGCGAGCAGGTAACCGAGTAAAATGCCGATGATCCCGCCTGATGCTGAAAGAACTGCGGATTCGATCAGGAATTGAAAAAGTATATCCTTACGACGCGCTCCTACAGCCATACGGATACCGATCTCCTTGGTTCTTTCCGTGACGGCGACCAGCATGATGTTCATGACAACAATGCCGCCCACAAGCAGAGCTATAGATGAGATAGCGATCATGGCAAAATAAATGCTGGTGGTGGCTGATTTGTAAAACTGGATAAAGGTGTCGGAAGTTTGAAAAGAAAAGTCATCCGGTTCAGCAAAGGAAACATGCCGCCGGGAACGCAGCAGGGTTCTGACTTCTTCTTGTGCCTGCCGCATTTGTTCTTGGGAGCTTGTGTGGACATTAATGCTTATC
Source organism: uncultured Eubacteriales bacterium (assembly GCA_964557845.1). GTDB lineage: Bacteria > Acidobacteriota > Aminicenantia > Aminicenantales > Aminicenantaceae > CAZLBV01. The sequence continues at coordinate 34,837 of CAZLBV010000033.1, forward strand.
GATTGTCTGGATCCATATATCTTTTGAAATGTCGAGATTGGTATTCTTACATAATTGTCTTGGCTCATACCTAAAAGCTTCCCTTTTTCTTCACCGATACCTATGACCAGGAAATTATTCGGCCCTATTTTTATCCATTTTCCCAGGGGATCCACATTGGGAAATAAATTCTCCTGGATATCCGCCCCGATGATACATACCCTGCGGGAATGATCCACGTCGTCCCTTAGAAAATGACGCCCGCTTTTCAATTCCTGAACAGAGCCGATCAAATGATCGAGATGGGTCACCCCGGTTATACTGACGTTTTTTAGGCTGTTGCTGCCGGCTTTTACGGTTTTACTGCTATTAATAGAGGCTCCAATAAGCTCGCAGGCAGTGCAGTTTTTTCGGAGAAGCTGCATGTCTTCCATAGTGAGATTCTTTCTTTTCAGCTGTTCTCTATAATCATCCAGGGAAGTTCCTATCATGGAAAACTTCGAGATAGAAAAATCATTGGCACCAAAAAAGGACATTTTAGTAAAGACGTAATCATTCAGACCCTGAATGATAGAGACGACAGCGATGATAGTAAGTACGCCGATGATTATTCCGAGGAGCGTGAGCAGTGTGCGGAGTTTGTTAGACCAGAAAGAGGCGAAGGCCATGGTGACTGTTTCTGTTACATTGAGTTTTGCCATCTGTAATTTTTATCCGAAAAAAGATTTTACTATATTTAATACGACAGAAAAACTTAAAGGTTATATTTCCTTGTTATTGTTGTTTTTTTGAATGAGGATTTGTGATAAAGTGAAGCCAGGAGAAATCCCCTATAAGTCAGGATGAAAAAATGTATGAAGAGATTGGATTAAATTGCCTTTATTTTAGCCAACCCGGGAAGGACAACACAGGGAGAACTCTAGAGGCAGCGTTGGCAAGAGCGGAAGAGCTGGGCATAGATCATTTGATCGTAGCTTCTACCTCGGGTGAGACCGGGTTAAAGGCAGCCAGGTTGTTTCAAGGGAAAAAAGTGGTCATTGTGTCTCATTCCACTGGATTTATAAAACCTGATTTTCAGCAAATGAAAAAAGAGTACCGAAATCTGATAGAAGAAAGCGGCGCCCAGGTATTGACCTGCCAGCATGCCTTGGGAGGAGTAGGGCGTGCAGTCAGAAAAAAATTAGAAACCTATGAACTCGAGGAGATTATTGCTTATACTCTGAGACTTTTCGGCCAGGGAACCAAAGTCGCAGTAGAAATCGCCTTAATGGCGGCTGACGCTGGTTTGGTGTCAACACAAAAGCCCTGTATATCCATTGGCGGGACTAACGACGGAGCCGACACAGCACTGCTGTTAAAACCTGCCCATGCCCAGGATTTTTTTGATCTTAAGATCATGGAATTTATTGCGAAACCAAGGGATTGGTAGAACCCGGTTTGGCTCGATAAAAGGAGTTCAGCATGACCAACCGAAAAACTTTGATGGTTTTACTGCTGCTGCTTTTCATATGCTCGGGCAGCGGACTCGCTCAAAATGGTTTTTTCTTAGGTTTTCAGGCCGGGACTTCTTCACAGAGGCTGAGCTTTAGTGACTTGGAATTCGACAAAGATACCTCGTTCTTATATGGATTGAGAGCAGGATTAAAGTTTTTGATGATCTCGGTGGAAGCCAATTATTTTCAGACGGCCCACAACATGAGCTTATCAGATATGGTTTCATCATGGGAAGAAAGAACGGTCGATTATAATTATATCGGATTGAATTTGAAATATTATTTTTCTCTTTTACTGCTTCAGCCCTACCTTACTTTTGGGCTTGGTTATTATACTGCGGATATCCAAGATATTGATAAAGATACCGACCGGGGATACAACTTGGGCGTAGGGGTTGAAGTTTCCTTTGGAAAAAAACTATCCTTGCTGGCTGAGGCCAAATATCACCGGGTCAAACTGTTGATCGATGAGAAAGAATTTAAGCTGGGGAACTTTTCTTTAAGCGGGGGATTGAATTTTTATTTTTAATGATATCTCCAATTTATCATTTGAAAACTAAATAAAGACAATGCTTATTCGATTGAATAAATACCTGTCTAAATGCGGAGCAGCATCCCGCCGGGAAGCCGATAGAATGATCTTAGCCGGGCGAGTCCGGGTGAATGGCCGAGTGGTTTCAACCTTAGGCACCAAGGTAGATGAGGAAAAGGATCTGATCGAGCTTAACGGGCAAAGAATCCAAAAGAAAAAATCCTTGATCTATTTGATATTAAATAAGCCGCCTGGATATGTAGTGACACGAAAAGATCCTACGGGAAGGCCTACGGTTATGGATTTGATCCCGCTATCACTGCGGCATCTTTATCCGGTAGGGAGACTGGATTATGATAGTAGGGGATTGCTGCTGCTGACTAATGACGGGGAGCTGGCCAACCGGTTAATGCATCCCCGGTATGAGATCAAGAAAGTCTATTTGGTTAAAGTAAAAGGGATGCCTGATGCGGATTCCATTAAAAAACTGGAAAAAGGTATTTTCCTTGAGGGGAAAAAAACATCTCCTGCTTGCGTGGCCAGACTTAAAAGCAGTCCTGAGCGATCGCTGATGAGAATAGAGCTTAAAGAGGGACGAAAGCATGAGGTTAAAAAAATGTGTGCTGCTGTGGGGTATCCGGTCTTGGATCTGAAAAGGATCGAATTCGGAGGCATTGATCTTGACCGCTTAAAACCGGGAACATGGCGGGATTTAACTCCCAGGGAAGTAGCCCAATTAAAAGCCAAAGCCGGATTATAATACCGGTTTTTTACAAGAAGGAGTTGAAATAAACCTTCTCAGAATTCTTTATTCAAGAAGATAATTCTTGACCAGATTTCTCAAACGGGCCAGCCTGGTTTCTTCTTCAGGATTATCTATATTGATTACAAAACAATCATTTAGATCATAGCCGGCTTTCTTTAATGCGATCCATCCACATAGATCACTGAAATCTTCGTCCGTATGGATCCTATTCTTTATATGATTTGAATTTTTAAACTTATGATAGATTACATCCTGTTTATCAATATATTTTAAGAAATGTCCATTTTCATGCGCGCGGGTATAGATCATACTTGCTTCGTTTAGACTTTTGTCTACCAAAATTACATAACCATAGGCTTTTTCTTTAGAATATTCGACTTCGAACACACCGCACCAACCATATCCTTGAACATGATCATTGTTAGGATCGGGAAATCCAAACTGATTTCTTATCTCATTGACCCTTTGATAGACATCTTCGATATCATCTTCTAACTTATAGAATTGATTGTCGTTAAGCAGGATCTCAACATTGAGTTCTGGAATTTTTATAATGCTGGTCTTAAATCCTTTGCTTTCAAAATATGATCTGATCACAACCTTGGCATCGACTTTTTCCTGAATAGAACTATCTGAAAAGGAGAGCTTACAGCAATTATGTATTCGCGATAATGCCCTGCCTGGAGAAAAAATACCTAAAAGTAAAATAACTATTGTTATTCGGAAAAAATACGAATATTTAAACAATTTCCTGAAACCCACGTTTATTGGACTAACTAACCAGTATTTTTTTCTCTTAATAAAGCAGCTACTATTTCTCTTACAGTCTGTATGCTGAAGCGGTATCTTTTTCTCAAGAATCCTATATGTTCATTAAGGGGAGCTTCAGAAGGGATTCCCAATGCATCTGCAATTTTTCGGGCGGGGATACCGGTCATTTTTTCTAAATCATAAAGAGTAGTCTTACCAGTGATAAGGATTCCCGAGGGAATGGATGCCATCCGTCCTGTTGTTGATCGATGCCTGCCGGCAGAATATCGCATTTCCCTAGGCCATATGGTTTCTCTCGCTCCCAACTTTTCAGCTGTTCCAGCTTCTGATCCTTCTTTTTTTTCTTCTGGGAGAAGATCATTTTGGTCAATCAGTTTTTCCAAAACTTCTTTTAATTCCTGAAGAGTGAAAGGGTATATTCTCCTTATCAGCTCTAAAGGTAGATCGACCGGAACTTCTGGCGGAAGGCTTAACTCATCAGCGATACACCGTGCCTCAATTCCAATGATCTCTTCTACTTCCAGGAGAGTCATCTGATCGAATATAACAATCTTTTCTTTGCCTTTTTCAATCTGAATTTTTTCTGCTTGACCGGATTGGTGTTCTCTTTCTGTGATTGTGTTTGATCTATTTTCTCTGATCGAACTATAATCAAAGTGCAGTCCTAAGATCCAGGGACAAAAACTCCCCAGCAGGAAAATAAATAAGCTAAAAATAACAACCCTTGGACACGGGAGGTTCAGCCGCTTAACCGTCGAACGATAGTAGTCTTTAAGCTTCATTCGGTTTCCTTCAGTAAAAATTATAGTTCAATATTTCACTCCAATATTAAGGGAAATATAGCGGCCGACCATAGGTGCATAGATATAGGCAGCACTCTCATCTTCAAAGGCATTGTATTTCACATTTTGAATGTAGTCAAAAATATTATCTATTCCTAAAGAGATTATTAAATGATCTTTAGCTAATCTTTTCATTATCTTTAGATCCCAGATAGTAAAAACAGGTGTTATGTCTATCCTTTTTTCAACATAATTTTCAATATGCATCCTTCCAGTCATTCTTCCTGTTAAACTAAATATAAATCCCGCTTTCAGATGGTTATATTCAAGATCTAAAAGCGCGGTTGTTTGAGGAGTGCGCATAATGTGATGGCTTTTGCCAATACCATAATCCTGTTTATCTTTATATTTAGCGTCTGTAAAAGCAAAACCGAGTTTAATGCGAAAATTACGCACAACAGGTATATTCGCGCTCAATTCAGCACCCTGAGTGTAAGCGTCACCTCCGTTTAAATAAATAAAATCAAATCCTAAGGGAACATCTTCTCCACTAAAATAAATCTTTTTCTGGATGATGGTACGGAAGAAATTAAAGTCAAAAAACAAATTTCGGGAATAAAATTCTCCACTGATACTGTAACTTAGGGACTTTTCCGGCTTAAGGGTGCCGGGGTTATAAATAAGTGGAGCGGCTGAACAAAGATGCAGGTCCTCGACAAAAAGATAGGGCACTCTAAATCCGCTCCCGACACTTGCCCGCAAACTGAACTCAGGGGTGATTTCCCACTTTGCTCCCAACCTTGGGCTTAAAGAAGAAGCTTCTATAAAGGTGCTGTTGGTGTAATCATACCTTAAGCCGAGCACCAGATCTAACTTATCAAATGCACTTATTTCATCTTGGACATAAACTCCGGTTGTTTCAGCTCCTTTTTCTGGAGCCGGATCATTATTAATGACCTCATCGATTTTTTCGTTTTTATAGGTGAATCCAGTTGTAACTATTTGTCTGCCATTAAAAAGTTGATGGGAGTATTGGGTGTCTAATATGTAGAGCTGTTCATCAGAATCAAAAGGCCGGGCAGAGTTTGTGGCCCGGCGTTCATGGCTGGTCCCCACAAGGCTTAATTTTAAGATATTCGATTTTTGAAAAATCCCTTGGTAGCTCAGGCCGTATTCATAACGATCGGTCCATATGTGCTCTCCATTCTCATCCAAGGGATCATCAATATTGGGAATGTAGCCGCCGCGCCGGAATTCATCAATATACCGGCCAAACAGAGTCACCCGATGGGTATCTGCCCTAAGATAAAAATTGGTTTTGATGGAAAGGTTAAGATTATCCGTTTCAACGTTATCGGTGAATTTGTCGTTGTCCTCATCGGTATAATCATTTTTCCCCTTTTCCGCGGTGGCTACAAAACCAAATATACCCTTACGATAAGATCCCCTGGCAGCCAGATCATAGGTATTGTAATTCCCATAAGTTCCATCCAGACTAAATTCAGGTTCTAATGAAGGTTCTCTGGTTATAATATTCACCACCCCGCCGATAGCTTGGGCTCCGTAGAGAGAAGAACTGGCCCCCTTAAGTATCTCAACCCTTTCTATATTCTCACTATGGATCTGCTGAAGCCCATAAACACTGGCTAATCCGCTGAAGATGGGAAGCCCGTCGATGAGAACCTGAGAATAGCCTCCCTCAAGACCCTGCATTCTTAATTCTGAAAAATTGCAGTTTGTGCAGGAAATATTGACCCAGCAGCCTAATAATTCTTTGTTTAAAACCTCAGAAACAGTTTTGGCTCCGCTCATCTCTATTTCTCTGGCGGTTATTACTTCGGTTCTAATGGGAATTTCTTTGATAGATGCTTCTCTCCTGGTAGCTGTGACAACCATCTCTTCTCTTATTTCCTTAATTAAAATCACTTCAAAAGATTGGTTTTTATCGGTTATTTCAAAAAAATCTGAGATATGGGGCATATATCCATTTTTAATAACTTCCAGATGGTACTTTCCCGGTGGGATCTGTGAAAACTCAAAAAATCCGGAGTCATCTGTTTCAGAGGATAATCCTATTTCAGCAACCAATACGATCGCTTGGGCTAGGGGTTTTTTATCGATATCGACAACTTTTCCTTTGATACTGAAGTTAGCATCAGTTTGTTTATTTATGGCAGGTTGTCTGTTATTTTGGGCTAAGAGGACAGAATTCAGGCTGATTAGAAGAACGTATATAATCGGTAGAAACAGAACTTTTTTCTTCATGTATTTTTCTCCTCAATTTAACTTCTTTACACGTGTAGAATAGAAAGAGGTAAAAACCTAAATAACGAAGGAGTTAAATCTGAGGGGGAGACCGGGCAAGAGAATCGATCGAAAAAATATATGTATAATTAAAGGATTCAAATATTTCTAAGAGTGAAAGCAAGGAAAGTGTGGGGACATCAAAAAAATTTATTTTACTGGTCGCAAAAGATGAGTTCAAGAAATTGCAGGCAGGACAATTATCGTTTTCCAAAAGATTAGTTTCAGTATGAAAAAAGTTTATGAATAGAGTCGTCGTTAAAAAGAGGATGAGGAATAGCAGGTTGTACTCATTCCCGTGTCTTATATGCATAAGTTTCATCTCACTTCAATTATAAAGATTTGAGATATAATGTCAATTCATCGGCATATTTCCCCGGAACTTTTTCTCGGCTGATTTTTTGCTGATCCACCAGTGAATGTTAAGTTTTAGTCTTATGGCTTTTTTCGGAAGCGGTGAAGGTTTTCCAGCTTTTTGCCAGCCTTTCCAGCTCATTGTCTACCAGATAGTTGACCGTTCCTTCTTCAAACGTTCCATCGCTATTTCTAATACCGGCCTCTACCCCGGTGAGGATTTCTATCCCCTCATCAATGGTTTTAACTGGGTAAATATGAAATTTCCCTGCTTTTACTGCCTCTATTACCTCTTTTTTGAGCATGAGATTCTTGATGTTAAGCTGAGGAATGACAACTCCTTGTTTTCCGTTCAAACCTTTAGCTTTGCAGACCTGGAAGAAGCCCTCGATCTTTTCATTGACTCCTCCGATCGGCTGAATCTCTCCCAACTGATTGAGTGAGCCTGTAACCGCTATATCCTGCCGTAGGGGAAGTTTGGACAGACTGGATAATATGGAATAGACTTCGGTAGAAGATGCACTGTCTCCGTCAATACCGGAATAGGATTGTTCAAAAGCGATACTGGCAGACAGGGAAAAGGGTTTATTCTGGGCATATTTCCCTCTCAGATAACCGCCTAAAATAAGAACTCCTTTATTATGAGAATTACCGCTTAGGTCAGCTTCACGTTCGATATTGATGACTCCGGCTCTTCCCACAGAGGTAGTTGCCGTAATTCTGGTTGGTTTTCCGAAGGCAAAACCATTGAGCATATACACGGAGAGACCGTTGACCTGACCGACAACGCTTTTTTCAGTGTCGATCATAATGGTGCCTTCTTCGATCATTTCCTGGATCTTCCGTTCGATCAGTCCGACCCGCTCGAAGCGTTCCTCTATGGCCTTTTCTACATGGGAGCGGCCCACCTCGTCTTTTTTTTCTTTTTTAGCCCAATAATCGGCTTCGCGGACAATATCGGCAATATTATGAAACCGGGTGCTGATTTTTTTCTGTTTGCCCGATAAGCGGGTTCCATATTCTAAGATAGCAGCCATGGCTTCTTTATCAAAAGTTTTAAGTTTATCATCTTCAATGATCTTTTTGATAAAATATACATAATCGAGGAGAATTTTATCGGTTTTTTCGGTTTCTGAATCAAATTCAGCCTTGATCTTGAAGATCTTTTTAAATCCTTCATCCAAGTAATACAACAGGTTGTAAATATAGCTGTCCCCGATCATAGCGACCTTTAAATCAATTTCTATGGGTTCCGGTTTTAACCGGCTGGTGGATATAAGATACAATGACATATAATTTTGAATCTCCAGTGTCCGGTGTTTTAATGTGCGTTTAAGGGTGGTCCAAACACCTGGCTCGATCAAAACCTCCAGCGCATTCAAAACCAGGTATCCTCCATTAGCCTTAAGGAGTGATCCTGCTTTTATTTTAGTAAAATCAGTCTGGTAAAGACCCAGCCGGTTAACTGTAGTCTCGATGGAGCCAAAAAGATTCATGTAGTTTGGATTTGTTTCCAAAATCACCGGGGCTGTCTTCACTTCCGAGTTGTCGATCAGAAGATTCACCCGGTATTCTAGAAAAGGATCGTTGATATCCTCTTCCTTGGGGTCCTTTTTTTGTGATTTAAAAAGATTAATGTTTTGAATCAGGTTATGTTCTACAAAATCAAGGTATTCATTGACTTTATCGTAAGTGAATTTCTCTCTGATTTTGGAAATGGCGCCCTTAATGATAGGAGTGATAGATTCTTCATCCCATTGTTTCAACATCTCCCTGATCTTTTCATCTGTTTCCCGCATTTGTTTGAACACAACTTCGAGTTTATCGGTCAAATCTTCATAATTTTTTCTCAGTTCCTCCAGTTTTTCCTCAGAGAATTTATTCTCCCGCACCATCGCTTCCAACTTGCTGAAGGGAGTCGGCTCCCCTTCGATGACAGGGATGAGATCAGGTTTGACCAAGGGGCCCATCTGGACCTGGATTACGGAGAATCCCAGATCTGCCACTTCTTTTTCAAAATTTTTCAATATTTCTTTCTGTTTTTTCTGCAGGCTTTCTATGATTTGGTCTCTCTTTTCTGTGTAATATTCGCTCTTAAGCAGATCCGGTATGCTGGCCTGAAGCATCTCAATCAAGTTGGCCATGGCATCTCTGAATTTTTTGCCTTCTCCTGCCGGCAGTTTTATTAGAGAGGGTTCGTCAGGGTTCTTGAAATTATTGACATAGAGTATATCATCCGGGGCAGTCTCTTGTTTTTCTAGTTTTTCCAGGAGCCTTTTTATGGAAGTGGTTCTCCCGGTCCCTACCAGTCCGGTTATGAATATATTGAATCCATGGCTGCGGATCTCTAATCCGGTTTGGATAGCCTTCAAAGCTCTTTCTTGTCCAATGATGTCCTCACAAAGCTTGCACTGATCACTGTTCTCAAAAGGGATGATATTAAGATCAAGTTTCCAGGACAGTTCTTGTGGTGATAATTCTGAAAAATCCGAAACCGTTTTCATTGCTCCTCCAAGAATGGTCAATTCATGTGATAAAGGAATTTTATTTATCATAATTCAGGAAGATAGACAAGCACACCTATATAAATCGGTGTAAATAATAATTATGTGCAAAAGACAATAGATTTTGTTAAAATGTTCCGCGAGGAGGATAGCGCGAGTGAAAGATATCAGAATTGAAAAAGTCCTTTCCAAAAAAGACCTGAAAAAATTCATACAGTTTCCCTGGAAAATATATAAAGATGACCCTAACTGGGTACCTCCTCTCATTATGGACATGAAAGAGAAGTTAAACCGGAAAAAGAATCCCTTTTTTGAGCATGCCAAAATGGATCTTTTTCTGGCCTACAGGGAAAATGAGATCGTGGGAAGGATAGCTGCGATCATTGATTTCAAACACAATGATTTTCATTCTGAAAAAATTGTTTTTTTCGGGCTTTATGAAAGCATAGATGACAGCGATGTGGCTGAGAAACTGCTGCATGCTGCGGTGGCATGGGGCAAGGATCAAGGCATGGAGATCCTAAGAGGCCCTGTGAATCTTTCTTTGAATGATGAATGTGCCTTTCTGCTGGAAGGCTTTGACTCTCCTCCAGTGGTAATGATGCCCTATAATCCTCCCTATTATCTAGAGCTTATGGAAAAGTGCGGAATGGTGAAAGCAAAAGATCTTTATGCTTTTTATATGAGGACCGACCAAGAAGTACCGGAGAATATTAAAGAGATCTTAGATACTGCCAGAAAAAAGTCAACGGTGACATTGCGAACCGCAGATATGAAACACTTGGATGAAGAGGCCGATAAGATAAAATATGTCTACAATCATGGGTGGGAACGGAACTGGGGCTTTGTTCCTTGGACGGAAAAAGAAATGGATCACATGGTCAATAAGCTGAAATTAATGGCTGATCCTGATATTGTTATCCTTGCCGAGGATAAGGACAAGCCCGTAGGATTTGCCTTTGCCCTGCCTAATTACAATGAAGTCCTCAAAAAGATGAATGGTAGACTTTTTCCCTTTGGATTTATTACTTTTTTGAAGGGAAAAAAGAAAATAAAAGGAGTCAGGACTCCTGTTTTTGGGATCTTAAAAGAATATCGACTCACGGGATTAAGTTATCTTCTTTGTGATGAATTAACCAGAAGTGCTTTCAATAAAGGTTATGAATGGGGTGAAACTTCCTGGCAGCTGGAAGACAATGATGCTGTCAACCGCCTGGTGATGTCCTTAGGTGCAAAGTTATATAAAAAATACAGGATTTTTGAAAAAAGGAATATATAATTCAGAATGATCAACCTGGATTATTCATAAAAAAGGAGGGCTCATGAGCTATACAAACTTAACCATAACGGTCGAAAAAGGGATCGGCTGGATTGAGATCAACCGGCCGGATAAATTGAATGCATTGAACTCACAGACCATAGAGGAAATGAGAGATGCATTTTTTGAATTTCAAAATAATGATGAGGTCAAGGTGGTTATCCTTACCGGCACAGGTGAGAAAGCATTTATTGCCGGTGCGGATATAAGTGAATTGGCAGGTTTTGATTATTTTACCGGAAAGGATTATGTGGATAAAGGACAATCATTGACCAAATTGATGGAAAATTACCCAAAACCGGTTATCGCAGCTATAAACGGATTCGCCTTAGGTGGAGGTACCGAAATGGCCTTAGCCTGTCATTTCCGGATCGCTTCAGAAAATACAAAAATGGGGCAGCCGGAAGTAAAATTAGGACTCATCCCCGGATTTGGCGGGACACAGCGCCTTTCCAGGCTGGTAGGAAAAGGAATGGCCCTGGAAATGATCCTCAGTGGACGAGTGGTTGATGCCCAGGAAGCATTTCGTATTGGTTTGGTCAACCGGGTTGTTCCCTTGGCTGAGCTCCGTTCCACAGTAGAAGCATTAGCCCAGGAAATTATAGGGAATGGGCCTTTTGCTGTAGAAACAGCCATCTCAGCTGTAAACGAGGGGCTGGACATGACACTTGATGAAGGCTTAGAGTTAGAAGCTGAATTGTTTGGAAGGGTTTGTTCTACTGAAGACAGCAAAGAGGGGACAAAGGCATTCTTAGAAAAAAGAAAAGCAGATTTTATAGGCAAATAAAGGAGTCAACCATGAAAACGTATCAGGGTAAACTGCTGGCCAAGGGATTAAAGATAGCGATTGTACTCAGCCGTTTTAATCAATTCATTTCGGAAAGACTGTTGGAAGGAGCTTTGGATGCCCTGAATAAACTCGGAGCCGAAGAAAAGGATATTTCCATCTATAAGGTTCCTGGTTCATTTGAGGTTCCTGTGATCACCAAAAAAATCGCGAAGGCCAAAGAGGTCGACGGGATAATTTGTCTGGGAGCTTTGATTCGGGGCGATACTCCTCATTTTGAGTATCTCAGTGCAGAAGTGGCCAAGGGCTTGGCTCAGATTTCAATGGAAGACGGGCTTCCTGTTTCTTTCGGGATCTTAACCGTTGATACCATCGAGCAGGGAATAGAAAGAGCGGGCACCAAAGCAGGAAATAAGGGATATGATGCAGCCTTCTCATTGGTTGAGACGGTTAACTTGATCAAAGAGGCTGGAATGGTTTAAATGTAAGTATATCCATGGGCAAAAGACGAAGAGCCCGCGAAAGTTCTCTGCAAATCCTTTATCAACTTGAATTCAATGACATTGCCATTGATGACTTGCTGAAAGATTTTGCGGGTCAACATAAATTAAAACGAGAAACAGCTGATTATACTTATTCGTTAGTAAACGGTGTTTTAAAAAATAAAAAAGACATCGATGATTTAATCAGTTCTATTTCGGTAAACTGGCGGATGTCGAGAATGGCAGTCATCGACAGGAACATTTTGCGCATAGCTGCATTTGAATTGATCTATGAAGAGAATATAACCCCGGCAGTGGTTATTAATGAAGCCATAGAGATAGCCAAAAAATACAGCAGTGAGAAATCCGCCAAATTTATCAATGGTATACTGGATGCTTTAAAGAATAAACTGAAAAGTTTAAAAGAACACAAAGAGGAAAATGATCATGGAGAAGAAAAAACAAACTCCACCTCAATCTCAGAAACAAGCGGTCGAAACCGAAAAAAGCGATCAAGAGTTGGCGAGGCAAAAAAAATGGGAGAAACTGACTGAGGAGGGGATCGACCGGTTTCCTCATAAAGCCGAGAAAACACATTCTGTTTTTGAGATCGCAACAGATTTTGAGGGGATGTCTGCTGAAAAACTGGAAACTGAAGAAATAAAGGTGAGCGTTCCGGGCAGGATCTTATCCATCAGAAAGATGGGAAGAGCTATTTTTGCTCATATTTCAGACAGCAGTAAAAAACTTCAAATCTATCTGAGAGAAGACCAGCTTGGAAAAGAAAATTTCAAGCTGTTTTTACTTATGGATATTGGTGATATCATCTTGGTGCAAGGTAAGCTGTTTAAAACCAGGACAGGTGAACTCACTGTGCTGTGTGAGTCCATAACATTTTTGGCTAAATGCTTCCATCCTTTACCCGAGAAGTGGCATGGTCTTCAGGATATCGAGCTCCGCTACCGAAAACGATATCTTGATCTGATAGTAAATCCGGAACAGGGGGATATATTTAGACTGCGGAGTAAGATGATTACAGAAATCAGACGTTTTTTTGATGAGAGAGAATATATCGAAGTCGAAACTCCTATGATGCATGCTATTCCAGGGGGAGCCTTGGCTAAACCATTTAAGACCTTCCATAATGCTCTGGGGATCGAATTATACCTCCGTATTGCCCCTGAGCTCTATCTGAAAAGACTGACAGTAGGCGGGTTCGAAAAAGTCTATGAGATAAACAGAAATTTTAGGAATGAAGGGATATCTTCTGAGCACAATCCTGAATTTACCATGCTTGAATTTTATGAGGCCTATTGTGATTATAATGATATGATGGAAATGACAGAAGAGCTAATTTATAGGTTAGCTGATAAGCTGCTGGGGTCAGAAGAACTGACATTTGGAGAACATAAAATATCCTTGAAGCGGCCCTGGAAGCGGATCAAATTTATGGAAGCCCTGTCCACTTACAGCGGCTTAGCTCCCCATCGCTTTCAAGACCGGGAAGGAATTATTGAATTTGCTTCTGAGTTAGCTCCGGAAAAAGTCCCCATGACCTATGGGAACGCTCTGGATGTTATTTTTGATAAGTATGTGAAATCGAATTTGGTTCAACCCACTTTTGTAATGAATCCTCCCAAAGAAATATCGCCCTTAGCGAAAGCTTCACGGGAAAATCCGGAGGAAGCGGAACGTTTTGAGCTGGTGGTGGCTGGGATGGAGATCGCTAACGCATTTAGTGAGTTAACAGATCCGGTGGAACAAAGAGAACGGTTCGAACAACAGGCAGAAGAAAGAAAAAAAGGAGATGAGGAATCCCATAGAGTCGATCTGGATTATGTCCACGCCCTGGAATATGGACTTCCTCCCACCGGAGGAGAAGGGATAGGAATTGACCGGTTGGTCATGCTGTTTGCCGACCGCAGATCTATCCGGGAAGTTATTCTCTTCCCTCTGCTCCGGCCGTTATGATCCACACAGATAGTATTTTTTCTGAAGTTGAACTGCCTCAGAATACGGAGACCTAATGAGTTTTGAATATTTTATTGCCCGGCGCTATTTAACGGCTAAAAGAAAACAAGCCTTTATTTCTGTGATCACCTTCATATCTGTTCTTGGGATCACTATCGGAGTCATGGCTCTGGTTATTGCCATAGCTCTGATAACCGGGTTTCAGAATGATGTTCAGGATAAGATCTTGGGTTCCACTTCCCATATAATGATCTCGGATATAACTGGTGAAGGTATGAGCGATTATCAAGGGTTGATGGAAGCAGTGCAGGAAATAGGTGGCGTCATATCCGCAACACCTGTTCTTTATGATACTGTTCTTCTCAACGGTCCCTATAAGAGTTCAGGTGCTGTCTTGCGGGGGGTGGATTTCAGCGCAGAAGTTAACTTTTCCGATTGGATGAAAAATCTGCAAGCAGGAAGGATACCTTCCAATAAGGATGGCAAAGAGATCTTATTGGGAAGGGACCTGGCTTTTAATATGGGAGCAGGGATCGGAGACGTGATCACGGTTCTTACGTCGTCTTTCCGTCTTTCACCGGTTGGCCCTATCCCCAGAAGGAAGCAGTTTGAAGTTGTCGGGATATTCAGGACAGGCCTGTATGAATTCGATTCGTCCAGCGCGTTTATTTCTCTATCAGCTGCGCAGGATCTGTATAAACAGGAAAACAGGATCAGTATGTTAAATGTAAGGATCGAAGATATCTTTAAAGCTCCCAGTATTGCGGAAAAGATAGAAGTGATTCTAACTCCCGAACTTTTTGCGACAACCTGGATGAAATTAAATGAACCATTATTTTCAGCGTTGAAGCTGGAAAAAAAACTGCTGTTTTTTACTATCACTTTGATAGTTCTAGTTGCCGCCCTGAATATTATCGCTACCCTTATTCTGATGGTAATGGAGAAAACACGGGATATCGGGATTTTGATCGCCATGGGAACAACAGCACGGAGGATCAAAAAAATATTTTTTGTTCAAGGTGCGATGATCGGAGTGATAGGAACCACCATGGGAACCTTGTTGGGATTGATATGGTGCTGGTTTGCCAATACCTATAAGATCATTAAACTTCCGGTAGATATCTATCCGATCTCTTATGTCCCTTTTCGTTTGGGGATACTTGACCTTTTGATGATTATAGGAATCACATTATTTATCACTTTTTTATCAACCTTGTTCCCTGCCCACAGGGCTTCTAAGGTTAATCCTGTAATGGCATTGAAATATGAATAATGATCCTTATATATTAAGAGTAGAAGAGCTAAGGAAAGAATATCCGCTCCCGCAGGGAAAGTTATGTATTTTTGATCATTTTAATTTCAACCTGGAAACAGGCAGCTTGATAGCGATTATGGGGGCCTCCGGAGTCGGAAAAACCACATTTTTGAACCTCCTCGGTGCCTTGGATTCTCCCACTTCTGGAAAGATCATTTTTCAGGACAGGGATATTTTTTCACTGAACGAAAATGAAAGAGCTGAATTCCGGAATAAGAAGATAGGTTTTATCTTTCAATTTTATCATCTTTTGCCTGAATTCACGGCCATAGAAAATGTCTGTATACCCTTGTTTATTCGCGGGATAGAAAAAAGTACCGCTGAAAAAAAAGCCATGCAGATGCTTAAAGAGGTGAAGTTGGAGGACAAGGCCATGGTTCGTCCCAGCCGCCTTTCAGGAGGTGAGCAGCAAAGGATCGCAATTGCCCGGGCTTTGATCAATGAACCTCAGCTTCTTCTCGCTGATGAACCTACTGGAAACCTTGATTGGAAAACTGGGAAGATAATTTTAGAGCTTATTCAGTCCCTTCATTCTAAGAAAGGTCTCTCCTCTATTATTGTCACCCATAATGAAAAAGTAGCCCAATTTTGCCAAAAAGCGTTTCTTCTGGAGAGCGGTGAACTGAAACTTTTTACGCATTTCTTAAGTTAAACAAGTGTGAGCCCGTGGAAGAAAAAACACATTGTCTCGTTTTAGAATGAAAAATGAGGTTTCTATCGTGAGATAATTCGGTTTAAGAGAGGATTTTTTGTAGGGGCAAATCTTTTTTTTTATGAGTAAATGTGGTATAAGGATATAGTTATGAAAAAATCGTTTTTTCTAATTTTTATGGTATTTTTCCCCCTGTTGCTTTGGGGGCAGGATGTTGTTGAGAAGATTGAAATCGTTGGTAATGATAGAGTGTCGAATGAAACCATCGAGTATTATATAACTGTCAGGCCGGGGGATTACTATAGCCGGGAACAACTCATTAGAGATTTTAAGGTGTTATGGTCCACAGGTTTTTTTTCTGATATTAAAATAGAGGAAGCTGTGGGGCAAAGTGGTAAAATCGTCAAGATCATAGTCGAAGAAAATCCCGTTATCAAAGATATCGTTTATAAAACCGGAAAAAAGGTAAAGGAAGACGATATCGTCAATAGATTAAAAGAAGAAGATTCTTATATTATGCCCTATTCTTATTACAGCCCCTATAGAATACAAAAAATAAAAGAAACGATTCTTGATCTTATGGCTGAAAAAGGATTGGCATCAGCGAAAGTGGAGGAAGAAGTAAACCGTGAGGGTAAGAATGAATTAGAGATTGTTATTAAAATAGATGAGGGGCCCAAAGTTAGAGTAGGAGAGATCGAGTTTGAAGGGCCCACAAAATTAGCCCCTTCGCTGCTGAAAAGGGCTTTTACGGAAAACCGGAAACACGGATTTCTGTCCTGGATATTAGGAAAAGATACTTATAAGGAAAACAAATTATCAGAGGATCTGAACAACCTAAAAGCTATTCTTCAAGAAAATGGATACATGGAATCCAGCATCGGGGAGCCAAAGGTCGTTGAGATAACGAAGCGGTCGATACTTTTTAAGAAGCAGACAATGAAAAAATTGATCATTCCTATCAATCCAGGAGTACGATACAGCTTTGGTGAGGTGAAAGTCGAAGGAAACAAAATTTTCAGCACCGAAGGTTTGCTCAACATGGTCCCTTATGAACAGGATAAAATGTACAGCACAGATGTCCGGGAGAAAGCGGTTGAGAAAATAGGTGAGCTTTACCGGAATTATGGTTATTTGTATGTTCAGATCATTCCGGTTGAAAACCTTGATCCTGTAAACAAAAAGGTCAACCTGACTTTTAATATATATGAAGGTGAAATTGTTTATCTTAATCGGCTTGAATTCAAGGGAAATACATTTACCAAGGATAAAGTGATCCGGAGGGAGATGCTGCTAAGCGAAGGAGACAGATTGAGTTTAGCCTTGTTTAAAGATAGTATCCTCCGTATGAAACAATTGGGTTTGGTGGAAGTGGAAGAAGAACCGAAATTCGAACAGGAACCGGGTGATCCAACCAAGATGAATGTTACCCTAAATGTCACTGAACTCCAGAGGAATAATATTCAATTCACGGCCGGATACAGCGGATATCAGGGAACCTTTGTTGCTCTTAGTTATTCCACCGTGAATTTTTTAGGAGCAGGTGAAAATCTGGAGTTAATGCTTCAATACGGAAAACGAATAAAGAACTATTCTTTCGGATTCACTGAGCCATGGCTGTTTGATCTGCCCATTAATGCCGGATTCAGTATCCATAACAGGTACATGTATTATCCTTATTTGTTCACTCAGAAATCAAAAGGAGTGAATTTTCATATCGCGGGCAGGCTTTTCCGTTATTGGAGAGCCAGCTTTAACTATGGTTTTGAGTATCTGGATATCGGTGCAGCAGAGGAAGAAGATGATGATTATTATCCCTATAGCCCGTATTACGGAGGCTATGGTGGTTATGGGGGATATGGGGGATATGGCGGGTATTCTCCCTACTATTATGGAGGGGGGTATACCTATGGAAATTACAATATCAGCAGTTTTACTCCTTCCATCTACCGCAATACAGTAGATAGTCCCCTTACCCCATCCCAAGGAACGCTGTATTTGGTTTCATGCAAAGTTGCGGGCGGTATACTCGGGGGAGATATAAGCTTGATCAAACCTCGAGTTGAGTGGACTTACTATCAGCCGGTTATTAAAAATCAATCATTTGGCTTGCATATTGAGTACCAGCTGACCAAACCGCTTAAGGGATCAGATGTTCCCTTTTGGGAAAGGTATTATCTCGGCGGAGAACAGTCCATAAGGGGATATGATATTTATACTATAGGTCCCCGGAGTGAATCCGGCTACAATTTGGGAGGGGAGAAATCACTGGTTTTTAATGCGGAATACATAATGCCTATAGGAGGCCCTCTATATGCGATTCTATTCTTTGATGCTGGAAATGCATTCGCACGGGAAGAAAAGGTATCATTGAGAAATTTGTATTCCTCAGCTGGTTTAGAGATGAGAGTATTTGTCCCGGCGATACGTGTTCCTTTTAGATTGATTTTTGCATATAATAGTCACATAATTCGAGAAGGCGATACGAATTTTGCTTTCCGTTTTGCTATTGGTACAACATTTTAAATTTTAAAAGCAATTCTCAATATCAAAACCTATAAAGGAGGAATAAGATGAGAAGAAGCAGCAAGAAGATATTTTTGTTTATACTTTGCACTGCAGCCTTGGTGCAGTTGGGACTGGCACAGCAAGTGATTAAGATCGGAGTGGTTGATTCCCAAAAAGTTCTGGAAAATTCTATTGAGGGTAAAAGAATAATGGCCCAATTGGAAGAAAAGGACAAACAGAACCGGGATGCTTTGACCAAAATGGATGATGAGATCAGAAGACTGGAAACCAAACTAAGTACTCAGCGCTTGACTCTTACCCAGGAAGCTATGGCCCAATTGAGCAGTGATATTGAAAGGAAAAGGACAGAAAGAAAGAGGTATACAGAAGACACTTATACAGAAATGCAGGAACTAACCGGCAGGCTTTTTAATAGGATCCAGAGTGAATTAATGCCTATTATCGAACAGATCGGTAAAGAAAAAAACGTTGATATTATTTTTGATCTAGCCAGGAGTGGCGCAATCTATTACAATCCGACAATCGATCTTACTCAAGATGTTATTACCGCCTACGATGCCTCAAAAGCAGCAAAATAAAAAAGGTTTATTCGATATAGAAAAAATCCAGGGGATGCTTCCCCATCGCTATCCCTTCCTGTTGATAGACAGAATATTGGATATGGAGAAGGGAAAATCCATCGTTGCTATCAAAAATGTCACCTGTAATGAATCTTTTTTTCAAGGGCATTTTCCGAAATTCAAGGTAATGCCGGGTGTGTTGATAATCGAAGGGATAGCCCAGACAGGTGGGGTGCTCCTTTACAATTCTATTCCTGACCCGGATAAAAAACTTGTTTTTCTAAGCAAAGTGGATAATGCCAAATTTAGAAAACCTGTGATTCCCGGGGACCAGCTCCGTTTTGAGGTCGAGTTCATTAAGCTAAAGAAAAAATTCATCCAGATCAAAGGAAAGGCCCTGGTGGATAACGAAATAGTGGTGGAATGCGATATCATTGCTACTCCTATGGATATAGAGGAGCTGTATGCCCAAGGATGAAACGATCATACATCCCCTGGCAACTGTACACCCGGAAGCGCGGTTAGATACAGGGGTCCATATAGGGCCCTATTCTTTAATAGGGGAAAATGTATCGATCGGAAAAAATACCTGGATCGATGGCCATGTGAGTATTCAGGGTAAAACTTCCATCGGAGCAAACTGCCGTTTTTCACCTTTTTCTTCTTTGGGGACAGAACCGCAGGATGTCACCTATCAAGGGGAAAAAACTGCCTTGCGCATCGGGGAAGATAATATTTTTCGTGAATTCATTGTGATCAATAGAGGAACAATGAAAGGCGGTGGAATGACCTCTATCGGTGATCATAATTACTTCATGGCTCATTCTCATGTGGCCCATGACTGTCAGATCGGCAATGAGACTATATTTTTACATGGAGCGACCTTAGGGGGACATGTCATAGTGGAGGACTATGCTACAGTAGGAGCTACTACCGGTGTCCATCAATTTTGCCGGATTGGGAAATATGCCTATATAGGCGGTTATTCCGTCATCACTCAAGATATTGTTCCTTTCAGCTTGGTCGTTGGGGGGAGACCTACCCAATTCCTGGGAATAAATGCCGTCGGTCTCCGGCGCAAGGGTTTTTCACGTGAGAGGTTAAAAGCCATAAAGGAGATATTTGATCTGGTTTTTTATTCAAACCTTAATACCACTCAAGCCCTGATTAGAATAAAGAATGAACTACCTGCAAGTGACGACAGGGATGAAATATTGAATTTTATTCAGTCGTCAAAACGGGGCTTTGTAAAAAAGGCAAACAGTAAATGGCAAAACGGATCGGAATGATCTGTGGTTCGGGCGATATTCCCAAACATCTACTCGTTGAAGCGGAAAAGCAGGGTTATGAGTGTGTAGCTGCCGCCATTCAGGGGGAACATGATGGTTTTTTGACCGATAGGATTGAAAGATTGGAATGGTTTGACATCGATAAAATACGTGAGATAGCGCTTTTTTTTAAAGAGAATAAAATAAAAGAGGCGTTTTTTGCCGGGAAGATAGATGTCAGGGTCTTGTTTACACAGAGAAAATTCGGGAAATTATCCCTGGATCTGCTCATGCGGGGAAAAGATTGGAGCCCAACCAGCATGATTAAAACCGCTATTGAGTATTTTGCGACACAGGGAATAGAGATTATAGACCCAACTCCCTTTTTGTCTGCATGTTTTTGCCGGGTAGGGGTATTGACAAAAAAATATCCCAACAAACAGGAAGAAGAGGATATCTCTTTTGGTTGGGAAAAAACAAGGATCTTGGCCGATCTGGACATTGGCCAGACTTTGATCGTAAAAAATAAAATAGTTGTAGCTGTAGAAGGGGCAGAAGGTACAAATGAAACGATACAAAGAGCGGGAGTGCTTACCAGTGGCGGGTTTGTTGTTATTAAAAGGACCCGGGCCCATCAGGATCCCCGCATCGATCTGCCGGGTGTTGGGCTGGAAACGGTCAAGCGGCTTATTCAGAGTGGAGGCGGAGTTTTGTGTTTTGAG
>CAZLBV010000034.1:0-5755 GCA_964557845.1 uncultured Eubacteriales bacterium
GCTCAATCCAGTCTCTAATAAGATATTCAAACCGTAAACTGTAGCTGCAGCTGATGCCCCTGAAGTTCCTAAACCGGAAGCTATTTTCATATTTTTTTCAATTTCAATATTGACCCCGGCGGCTTTTCTCATCCGTTTTAAAAAACTAAAGGCAGCTATTCCCGCAGCATTTTTTTCAGGATCGCAGGGAATTTCTTCTTTCCTGCCTTGAACTGTGATCCTGATCTTTTCGTCATTTCTGAGGGTCAGTCTGAAATTATCCTCTGGTGCCTTAAGTGCTATGGCGAATATATCGAAGCCGGGACCAAAATTGGCGATCGTGGCAGGAGCTTTAAGGGATACAGACTTCAAACCAATCCCTTCTTATGGAGAATTTCTTTCAAAATATTCCTTTTAGACTCACTCAACCTGGTCAGAGGAAGTCGAAGATATTGACCGGGAAATCCCATTAAACCTAAGGCTTCTTTTGCAGCCATGGGATTGGTCTCAAACCTCAGCGCCTCAAAAAGTTCGTAATAATCATAATGCAGCTGAGCCGCGGCTTCCCTGTCTCCTTTCAAGCTGAAATCAACGATGTCCCGCATGACTTCAGGAACTATATTACCTGCAACCGCAAACACACCACTTCCACCAAACATCATAATTGGATAGGCGGTAGTATCTTTTCCGGTGAAGACACCAAAATCCTGCTCTTTGGTTACATAAATAACTTTGGCCAAATGATCGAGAAGTTTATTTCCATCCTTGGTGCCTACTATATTAGGCATACGGGCCAGCTGTGAGTATAATGAGGGTTCAACATTGATCCCTACTCTTCCTGGGGCGTTATGGATTAAAACCGGGATATCCGTAACATCGTTGATCCTTTTATAAAATTCTAAAACTCCATCGGGTTTGGGAAGAACCAGAAAGGGCACATAGACAACTGCCAGATCACACCCTAATTTTGAGTAAAGCTTCAACCGATTGATAGTCTGCTCTAAATTACAAGAGCAGGTGTCAGGAGCGATCAAACATTTCCCCCCGGCCTCATCTACACAGATTTCAACGACGCGCTGTATCTCTGCATCCGTCAAAGCGGGACTTTCTCCCGTAACACCGAGGGGAGCAATACCGTGAATTCCGCTATCTACCTGACGGCGGATCAATTCTCTGAATCCATCTTCATCCAATTTGTAATTTTTATCAAAGGGAGTAACTATTAGAGTGAAAGCACCTTTAACCATATTATTCCTCCTAACCTGGAAAAAATGCCGATGATAATAATAAAATGTATTATCATGAATTGGAAATACTTTCCAGAAAAAACTTTTTTTATCAGCTTGTAACTAAAAACAGCAGTCTCTACCTAACCTCTCAACTCTAAATAATCCAGGCTGATCAGTCGGGTCAGTTTAACATAAATTCTTGATAAGAACAATGAAATCCAAGATCGAAAATACCTTATTCATACTTTATTTGGCATATATTTTGCTTATTTTTATTAACGTGGCAAAAAATTATCTTGTATTCCAAAGAAAAGATCAAAAAAGACATTATTGATCATCTCTATGGGGAGAGTCGTGTCGATATTTCATCATTTAATATGGATGTATCAGGGGATGAAATTACTTTACTAAATCCAATGTTCATTGCCGGTATTGATGATGCCACAAGAAAAAATAAAAAGAATAATCAAAAATTGACCTGGTGTCTGGAAGCCTGATAATGTCCTGTCTTACAGGAATATTCTTGCACAAATAAATTTCTACCCTAAATTAGCATTTATTGAACCAGTTTCTTTGGCACGTTTTGTGCTTGTAACTTTTATGATGACATTATTTATTTTAATACATACCGGAAAGGATGTATTTCTATAAATTTTGAGAAGATGTAGATCCCTAAAAATTTAAATAGGAGAAGTAAAACATGGCAGAAGAAAAAACAATGGATAAAGTAAAAATATTTTGGACCGCTTTTTGGATCATTCTTGCTGTTATAGTGATTGTGATCTTAATAATCGTGCTGTTACATTTACTGGAACCAAAAGAAGCGACAGAACCACCTGAAGCAGCGATACCAAGTGAAACCATTGCTCTCTCTCCTGTTTATATCTCCCTGAAAGACGCCGGAACCGTGATCAGAAATGACGGAATAAAATGGCCAGTGGATCGATCTGTTACTTATATCACCTGTACTAATGACGGTCTTCATATTATGGCTGTCAGCAGCACAGAAGAAAGTGTTTATGTGATCGATGTGTTGGAAAATACCGTAACATCCACAATTAGTGTAGGCTCCGCTCCTAAAGGCATCAAGCTTTCTCCAGATGAACGATATCTTCTAGTTGCAAATGAGGCATCCGGTTCCTTAAGCATTATCGATGCGGCTGCCAATCAGCTTATCAAAGAAATCCCGATAGGTAAGAATCCTTTTAATATTGTTTTTTCGCCCGACGGCTCCTTTGCCTATATCACCCTTGTTCAAGAGGAAGCTATTGCGGTATTGGACATGAAAGAATTAAAAAAAGTTAAATCCATACCCCTTCCAGGAGGGCCGCAAAATCTGGATATAATGCCGGATGGAAATACCCTATTTGTAACAAACATCCAAACCAATGATGTTGCTGTTTTAAATCTTATTGATGAAACCATAGAAAAAAGAATTCCGGTTACCGCCGGTCCTCATGGAATCGATATACCACCTGTAGGAGACCGTGTTTATGTCAGCGGAGACGGAGGAGACAACATCACCATTATTGATCCGGTAAATGGAGTTGTTCTGGAAGAGATCTTTGTAGGAGATGGGCCCTACGGCTTACGCACATCAAAAGCAGGCGATATGCTTTATGTTGCCGTTACAGGTAGAAACGAAGTGGTGGTAGTTAATACAGAACTTTATGAAGTTACTGCGTCAACAATCGCCGGGGAACATCCATTTTGGATCGCTATTCCGGGAAATAAATGAAAGAAATTTCTTATGAGAAATCCTTAAAAATAGCTATCTTTCTGACTGTTCTATTTTTTATTGCGGAAGTTATAGGAGGATTTATCTCAGGCTCGCTTTCATTATTAGGCGATGCCGGCCATATGCTTAGAGATGTGATCGCGCTGTTCATTTCACTCAGCGCATTGAAGATATCAAAGAGACTCCCTTCCAAAAGAAAAACATTCGGTTATCATAGAATAGAGATATTTGCAGCGTTTTTAAATGGATTTTTTTTGATCGCTATCGGACTTTGGATTTTATGGGAAGCCTTCCATAGGATCAGTTCCCCCCAACCTATAAAAAGTATTCCCATGCTGATCGTTGCTCTATTAGGACTTGGAGTTAATATCTACATCGCTTTTAAACTTCATGGAAGTAAAGACATTAATATAAAAAGTGCCTTTTTTCATGTGATGACCGATGCAGCTTTTTCTTTAGCAGTTATAGCTGCTGCGATCTTGATCCATTTGACCGGTAAGACCATCTTTGATCCTATTCTCAGTGCTGTTATATCTGTTGTGATTATCATTTCAGCCATAAAAATTATTAAAGATTCTGTATTGATACTGCTTGAATTTGCTCCGGCAGATATCGACTTCGACGAAGTTGTGCAAGATATTCAAAAGGTGGAAGGAGTTCAAGGTGTTCACCATGTTCATTTATGGACGTTATGCTCGAATATCAATGTCATCGACGCCCACATTTATACTCAGGTTGAACTTTTAACCGAAATAGAAAATATCAAAAAAGATATAAAGAAAAGATTGAGAAAATACAATATAAAGCATGCTACTCTCGAATTCGAATGTGAAGAATGCATTTTACCTGATGAAATATCTAAAATGGAGCATTAAGTCGATCAAGGTTACCCCTTGAAGGAACGATCTGCCGGCATTTCTGGGCATTTCTGTTAATCCCGGTAATTTGACACATATCAACTCTTGCCCTATAGTAGATTTTCTTTTATTTTTATAACTGGGTAAGAAAAAGATGTTTGTCTATTCAGGGATCGATGAAGCCGGATACGGACCGATGTTTGGGCCTCTGGTGATCTCAAGAAGTACCTTTATTCTTGATCAAATCGAACCTGATCCCTCTGAACCCCCTTCATTGTGGACATTATTGAATTCAGCGGTCTGTAAAAAACCTAATGATAAAAAAAAACGCCTGGCTGTCAATGATTCCAAGCTTCTTTATAATCCGGTCTATTCTTTAAAACATCTCGAACGGGGGGTTCTGTCTTTTCTGTCGGCGTTAGATATCATACCTAACGATCTAAATGATCTCTTAAAACAAATAGCTTTTGACGAACTTTCCCATCGGATCCAGTATGACTGGTATTTATCCCCCCAAGGAGAGCCAAAAGTCCCTTTTCTGTTTTCTTTATCTCAACTTGATCAGCCCAAACAAAGGCTTCATAAGGCTCTTCTTAAGAGTTCTATCCGTCTTGCTGATTTGAAAGCAGCGGTGATATTTGAGGACCGGTTCAATCAAATGGTACAAAACAAGGGATCAAAAGCAGGCTGTGCGTGGAGTTTTGTATCAGGCCATCTTGAATCCATATGGGCACAGTTCGGAGAATATCATCCCCTGGTAGTTGTGGATCGTCAAGGCGGGAGAAAAAGCTATCATGCACTTCTGGAATCAACGTTCGCTCCGGCAGCAGTTACTACTCTTTATGAATCTCACCCGATTAGCTTTTATAAGATCGTCTCCGGATTTCGTACAATGTTTATCCAGATCCAGGTCAACAGCGAAAAACATCACCTGCCGGTAGCCCTGGCTTCTATGGTATCAAAATACATAAGAGAACTTCTTATGACACGATTTCAAAAGTTTTGGTTGCTTTATGCGCCTGATATAAAACCTACCTTTGGATATTTTGGAGACGGAAGGCGTTTTCTTGAAGAGATCGAGCCTTTAATAACAGAATTAAAAATAGACCCTGACAATTTTATCCGGAAATGCTGAGTTCTGGATCACCTTTTTATTTGAAGTATTTTCTCTTGTGCTTGGGAAAAGGTTCATGTTCAGGCCATACAATCGGGTCTTCTTGGATCTTTTTCATCAGCTCTTCAACGGCCTTCATCAATTGGGCATCATACCCCCGGGCGACTTCAGCAGGATGGAGATCCACGATTATATCCGGCACGACGCCTTCATTCTCCACGATCCATTCTCCGTTGGTATCATAGATCCGATAATCCGGAGCGGAAAGACCTCCTCCGTCGATCAGTGATATCCACATTGACACACCGACCAATCCTCCCCATGTACGTGTTCCGATGACCAGGCCCATTTTGCGCTTTTGAAATTCCATGGGCAGCATATCACCGCCTGAACCTGCCTGGCGGTTAGTCAGACAGACCATATGGGCCCGGGTAACAAAGTCCGGGATAGTTTGATCATGGGAATAACGCCGGGTCCAGTAAGCATGCAGAGGCTTATCCAACCGGCGCAAAAATATATCCGGATCAAGACCGCCTCCATTAAACCGGCCGTCTATGACCAAGCCTTTTTTTCTCAGTTGAGAGTAGAAATATTTGGGGAATTCTGTAGCCGAGCCGAGGTAGGTATCGGGAAGATGAATGTATCCGATCTGTCCGCCGGATGCTTCTGCAACGGTCTTTCGGTTATGCTCGAGCCAATCCTGATATCTAAGCATATACTCACTCCCCAGTGGCTTGGTCTCTATTTGTTTTGCTCCCTCCATGGAAGGCCGCTTGTTGATGGTCAGAGTAACTTGATCTCCCGCAAGATCTAAAAAATAAAAATAGATATTTTTCGT
>CAZLBV010000035.1:0-3493 GCA_964557845.1 uncultured Eubacteriales bacterium
TAGAATAGGTTCAAAATTTTATTTCCCAATCCACAGCCAAGGATGATTCAGATAAAAACTCGATGACCCTGATCAGGCCGGTTTTTTGATCGTTTATTATTTTAGCCTCGGTACAGACCGCTTGTTTTAAAGTGAATTCAGCCGGTTCAAATATATAAAGGATGTAAGTATCGCCGCTAATGAGGCTGCTTTTTCCAGAAAGAGTGTTGTCCTTCCATTCGACCGCATTCATTTCCAGAGCGCCGCAGGAAATGTGACGGTTCGAAGCTAATACCTGAGGGTGGTTCTTGCTTTCCCGGATGCAGAGGAGCTGGCAGTTATATTCAGGATCTATATCCGGGGGAGAAAAAAAACTAGTGAAGCTCCCCAAAAATTCTTTGGTCCAGAATTCAAAGACGTGATATTCTTTGTCCGGGGGCAATCCCAGATCTTCAAAGGTAATAGTATTGTTTTTGCTGTTGGTGCGGCCGAGAACCACCCAGTTTTCGTAGTTTGTATTTAATTCGAGCAGGAACAGATTGCAGACAGGAGCCTGATCGGCGTCAAAAATCCGGGGTCCTGACCCGCTTATTTCTGAGTCTACCCGGTCGATTAGGGCAGACCGGGTCGGATCGATATCATAGATCTGTCCCGGCAGGGTGAAAAGTACTGGGGCCGAACGCTTGGCGGCTTCGGCTAAAGGAGTCCGGTAAATCTCGGGTTTATCGGTGAGCATGAATAGGGATCCGGTCAAAGAGGTGACCATGGAAGACCTGAAGGCTTCCTCCGGAGTTAGTTCAATATGGTCAGGATCGTTTCTCCAGACCACATTGTTGAAAGAGTTGTATTGAGCCAGGCCTCCGTATCCGAATCCGTCAGTTCCGATCCGGCAGCCATCGATGATGCCGATCAGCTCGGGCCGGATGCCCCAACATCCCAGCATAAAGCATTCCTTTCCAATCTCTTTGCGGATGGCAGAAACGAAGTTTCTATAGATTTCGACGCGATCCAAATTTTTTTCTTTAAAATAATCAGGGAAACTATTATACCCTTCATAGCGAAGATGACGCAGGGCATCAACCTTAAAATATTTCCAGCCCATATCCTTTAATCCCCGGTAGATTGGCCGGATTATATCCTCGATGGTATCCGGGTTAGACCCGTCCAGGATGTAACCAACCCAGTTGCCGTAAGCCGGTTCGTTATTTTCATTGCGAACAAAATATTGTTTGTGGGAATGGGCATACTCTTTTTCATGAAAGCTGGTATAGGTCCATATGCCGGGTTTAAGTCCGGCAGTGGTGATATATTGACTGAGGGATCCTAATCCCGAGGGGAATTTTTGGTTGGGTTTCAGCCAGGTGTTGGGAGTGCCGGCGGATTCTTGCTGGTAGCCGTCATCTATTTGAAGATACTCAAAGCCATAGGGAGCAAGAGTCTCTGCCATAATATCGGCTGCGTGTTTGATATTGTCTTCAGTTATTTCCGTAAAATAGGCGAACCAGGAGCACCATCCGACCACAGGTTCATGCCATACTTGATAGGTCCAGGGTTTGTAGTATTTGAGGCCCCGGTGTTTCTGATAATAATAGGGCTGGAAACGTAGTGTGATCTCCCGGCCTGTCAGCTCGATCGTGTATTGATTGCGATCTGGTGCAGGATCAGCCGGGTTGATTTTTATCTGACAGGGAAAATCAGCAGATAAGGACCAATCAAATTTGCGGTCATAAACAGCTCTGTTTAGAAGGCTCCGGCTTAATCCATAACTGTGGCGGACCAGATTCAAAGAGCCGTGCTTTTTTTCCGCTTCACAAGGAAAGGATTCTTCACTGGCATATAGCGTTCCCTTAAAATGAAGATCTTTTGTCCGGGAGGTCCATTTGAATACCTGATTGAGGCAGTCCTTTTCCTTATGGATGACTTGATTAAAATCAAGATCATCTGAGGGTGTGACCAGCTCCAGTTCAAGTAAAATCCGGTCATTGTAGGCTAGTGTGAGCCGGCTCTTTTCCTGGGTTAGAGAGGCCGGTTGATTTGGTGGAGCTTTGATAGGGATGGATTCTCCCCATGTGCGCTGATAAAAGGGGAGGAGCACTACGATCAGAATGGAAGCAAAAGCTGATCTTAGGCAATATATTTTCTGGTTTGAATTCAAGCGCATGGCAATCCCTCCGGGGGTAAAAATTTAAGGTCGAAACACACCTAGATTTGTTAGCAAATCTGGGTATTAAACTATTCAGAGTGAATTTCGAATTATAAACCTAACGCTTTTTCTGCGGCTTCCACAGTCTGGGCGATCAATGTGGCAATGGTCATAGGCCCGACCCCACCAGGGACCGGAGTATAGGCTTCGCATTTATCGATCACAGCTGAAAGCTGGATATCGCCGACCCCTCCGGGATTATATCCGGCATCGATGACCACGGCACCGGGTTTGATCCAGTCTCCTTTGATGAATTCCGGTTTACCCACAGCCCCCACGACCAGGTCGCCGCGGCCCACCACCTCCGGAAGATTCTTGGTGCGGGAATGGCAGACGGTTATGGTGGCATTGGCATTCATCAGCATCATGGCCATCGGTTTTCCCAGGATAGGGCTGCGGCCTACGATCACCGCATTTTTTCCCTCCAGGGGAATCTTGTAATGTTTCAGTATGCGCATGATCCCTGCAGGCGTGGCGGATCCAAAGGCTTCTTCGCCCATAGCCATCCGGCCGAAACCGAGACTGGTTACGCCGTCAACATCTTTGTTAAGGCTTATGCGGTCAAAGCAGGCCCGTTCATCTATTTGGGAAGGAACAGGATGCTGCAGCAAGATCCCGTGGACATCGGGATTGGCGTTCAGTTTGTCGATCTCGGATAGTAGTTGCTCGGTGGTAGTCTTCTCAGGCAGGAGAATTTTTTGGGAGTCCATCCCGACACGCTGGCAGGCATTGCCCTTCATGCGAACGTAAGTGGCAGAGGCCGGGTCATCGCCTACTAATATGGTGGCTAAAATAGGTGTTTTTCCAGATTTAGCCTTGATCTTTTCGACTCTTTTTATGAGTTCTTGTTCCAGCTGTTTGGATAAGGCTTTGCCGTCTAAAATCTTTCCTGGCATCTGATTCTCCTTTTCTTTTGAGTCCGCAGACTTATCCTATCAATATCGTTGTGAGATTGCAATAATAATTGAGTGGGGAGTTTCCCCATTTACTTTATTCGAATATGCGAGAGATGGGCCTGGTCCCGGTTCCCTCCCCCGTCCTCGACTATGAGGGGGCGGAAAGGGAACGGCGGACTGGGGATGGCTTGACAGAAAAAAATTAGCTGTGTACATTAAGACGGCAAATGAAAAAATTCCCAATGTCGTAAATGAAATATTTATATAATGAAACCGCCTGGATTCGTTTAAAAACTTTGATTGAAAGGACATAAATATGAGCGAAAAAGGTTCTATCAAACGGCGTGATTTTTTAAAGATGTCGTCTGCTGTGATCGTTACCGGTTTGACAGGTAAAGTGAGCGGCAGGCAGGTA
>CAZLBV010000036.1:0-3955 GCA_964557845.1 uncultured Eubacteriales bacterium
CGGCGTCTATGTGCCTCCTGACTTCGTCCGCTATTTTTTTCTCATTTTCTGCCCCCCAGAGCAGCAAAGGGAAAATATCTTTTCTTGCATTTGAAAGACGTTCGATCAATTCCGTCCATTTATCTGCCGGCCATAGCTTGGTTTCCCAGGCAGCTCCAACATTGAAAAGTATGATTTTTTTATTTGAGGAATAACCTAATCCGCAGAGCATTATATCTATTTTATCTTTTAAATCGTTCGGAATTAAAAGAGGAAATTCATATTTTTCTTCATGGATTCCGAGCATATCCAGGAGTCTGAGATTTTTTTGGATCACATGCATATTTTCATCGAGTTTTTCCAGGGTTTCTGTGTAAAACCAAGATGCGGCTTTTTCTCTAAGATTTTCCCGGTTAAAACCGATCCTCTTGTGGGATCGGGATAAAAAACCGGCCAGACCGGATTTGATAAGTCCCTGAAAATCAATGACGGTTTGGTCTTTGCCTCTTATGCTTTTAAGAAGCTTCCTGGTCTCTTTCCAGAACCTGGTGGAAAAGGGTTTTTTCCCTTTTAGTTGAAAGGCGATAACGCGGTCGATACCCGGGACAAGATCAAGGATCTGCCTTCCTTTTTCTTCGACCAGCCAAGTGATTTTTGCCTCCGGGAAATTTTTTCTGAGTGCTTGAAAAGCAGGAAGGGTATGGATAATATCACCAAGAGAACTGAGACGAACGATCAGAAATTTTTCCATTTTTAAGAGCTCAATCTAAATATCCGCTTTTTTCTGAAGCTATTTCCCTGAGGATCTCCGAAGTCGATCTAACCTTAGGGCCCCCGGTAATGGCGATCTCTCCGCCATATTCTCGGATTGTCTCTCTTTCCGGAACTGTCTCTTTAGTGTAATCTGATCCTTTGGCGTGGACATCGGGTTTCAGGGCCCTCAGGATATGTTCCACATTGGGCTGCTCAAAGATGATGAGGTAGTCAACAAAGAAAAAGGATCCGATGATCTCCGCTCTTTCTTGTTCTTTGAGAAGAGGACGTCCTTTTCCCTTCAGTTTAGCGATCGAGCTGTCGCTGTTGAGGGCGACCACCAGGATATCTCCCTGATTTTTAGCTTCCTTGAGATAACGGATGTGTCCGACGTGGATAAGATCAAAGCATCCATTTGCCAAAACGATCCGATGGCCCTCTTTTTTTAATCTATGGATAATCTTGGTTAATTGGGGCAGAGAGCGGAGTTTGTCTATTTTTCGGATGAGACTGCCTCCTTGAGTTCATTAAGTGAAACAGTGGCCGTGCCTTCTTTCATGACCACGATCCCGCCAGCATAGTTCGCCAGAAGAGCCGCCTCCTGAAAACTGCTGTTGCAGGCCAGGCAGAGGGCGATGACACTAATAACGGTATCCCCGGCACCGGTCATGTCCACGATCTGCGAGGTGCCATGGATGGGAATGGGAAAAGGCGGCTGGTTTTTTTCGAAAAGTACCATCCCTTTGGATCCGCGGGTTATGAGGACTGCTTCTGCTCTGGTCTTTTTCCGGAGCTGAGTCCCCGCTTGTTTGATGATCTGGTCGTCATCATTGAACTGAAGGCCGAGAGCTTCTTCGGCTTCCGGCTCATTAGGTGTGGAAATGGTGATCTCTTTAAAATTCAACAGCCGGAAGCGGGAATCGACCATGACCGGGAGGTTATTTTTCCGAAAAGCCGGAAGTATTTTTGAAAAAATGTCTTCTTTAACATTCATATAATTATAGTCGGATATCAGCAAGCCGTGGCATTCCTGGCCTAATTTTAGAAGATTATTAAGGATGTTTTGTTTTATGCTTTCCTCATCAGAAACTTTATTTTCCCGGTCTATTCTGAGGATCTGCTGTTTCCGGGTGCTTTTCTCTCCCGCAAATATACGGGTTTTAAGGGGAGAGGTGAATTTTTTTTCTCTTATGATGTAATCCAAAGGGATATTGTTTTGTTTCAGTATCTCCAGACTTTTTTCGCCGCCCTCATCGGTACCCAGGACACCGATAGGAATGGGTTTTGCCCCTAAGCTTTTTAAGTTTAGGAGAGAATTTCCGGCTCCTCCTAAGGAGAAGCGAGTATCTCGATAAGACAGGATCAATACCGGGGCTTCCCTGGAGATGCGGCGGGTGGTGCCGTAAATATATTCATCAAGGATAAAATCACCCCAAACAGCGATTCTTTTCCCGGGAAAGGATTCGATCAGCTGAAGAAGTCTGTCTTTATTTTTACTCAAGTTGCCTCAGTCAAAGATTTTTATCAGAATTAGGGGAAAAAAGCAAATAAACATGAATTTCCTCTGTTTTTTGGGGTCACGAAGCAGGAGGACGGAAAAGGACATGTATAAATCCCTCAGAAAGACGTGATTTTTCCCCAGCGAGGAAAAACCACTCCCAGTCCTCACAGCACTCCCCTCGAGTTTCACTCGAGGGACCATGCCTGTGCTGCTGCGGAGGGCTTTCTTCGGGAATTATACATATCCTTTAGCCGTATTGTCCGAAGGTTAAGAAAAAAAGGGGAACTTCTTCGGGGAGAGGGAAAGGGAAAAACATGCCACCATGGGCTTCGGATAGATATAAAACACCACTCAAATGTATTGCGATATTAGGTTATATCTTTGTCATTTAAATAAAGAAGCAGTTTGGTACAAATGGAGAGCTCTGGATTATCGATAATAGAAAATGGGGCATTCTATGTGGAAAGGGGAGGGAGGAAAGGAAATGGAGAGGAATTATGGACATATGTATGTGAAATTCGGTATGATGTTCCATCAATTTATCCAGAGTGAAGCTATGGAATTTTAAAAGGAGAGTATAAGTGGAAACAAAAAGAAATATTCTTGTCGTAGTTGTAATATCAGTGATGATATTTTTACCTGCAGGGGCTTTTGGGAAGAATTCTATTCAAACCAATGAAAATGAAAACCTCTTTAGGGAGATAGAAGCTGCAATCGAAGAAAATATGCTCGAAGGAAAGATTCCATCGATTTCTGCTGTTTTAGTCTCCTCAGAGAAAATAATCTGGACTGGTGCTTTTGGATATTCGAATTTATGGGCAAAAACTCCTGCAGTTCCTCAAACGGTTTATCTTATAGGCTCTACCTTTAAAACCATGTCTACCTATGCCCTGCTTCAGCTTATGGAAAAAGGGCATTTTATGCTGGATGACTGGGTAAATGATTATCTGGAGGATTTTAAGATCCAGGGGGAAGATCCCGCTAATCCTGTAACCTTCCGGCATTTATTGACCCATACGTCAGGACTGCCGGCGGATTTCGGCGCGCACCCTGTTTGGGGAGAAACCGTGCCCCCGCCATTAAAGGATTATCTGCGGGTGTATTTGAAACTGAGTGTGCCTACCCATACCAAGGTCATCTATTCCAACATGGCTTATACCCTTATTGCTTATCTGATAGAAAAGTTCTCAGGTGTGCCATATAAGAAATATATAAAAGACAATATTTTTACACCTTTGGAAATGGATGATACGGAATTTATGCCGCGGCCGGATATGGAAGAAAGGCTGGCCATTCCTTACGTGATCAACATCAAGACCGGAAAACATATTCCCACCATGCGCTCTAAGGCTAATGTCTGGCCAGCCGGGATCGTCTACGGTACGGTTCTTAACCAGGCCAACTGGCTGATAACCAATCTCAACCGGGGCGTTTTTAATGGCCATCGATTGATCTCAGAAGCAACCTTCCAGCAGATCATGACCAAACAATATGATCAATTTACCGGTACTATCAGCGACGGCTGGTTGAATGAAACCACTGGATTTGGTTTGACCTGGTGGATCTCAAAATATAATGGCGATACCCTATTTGCCCACAGCGGCAGCGTCAATGGATACACAGCTTTTATGGTGGGAAATCTGGAGAAAAAAACCGGCTTCGCCTGTTTGACCAACGGCAAGCCGAGGAAGCCAGTCGTACGGCGGATGCGCGCAAATCCCA
>CAZLBV010000037.1:0-15974 GCA_964557845.1 uncultured Eubacteriales bacterium
GAGCTCATCTATTGATTTGTCTTTAGCAATTTTTCTCATAATATGGGCAAGATCCTGAACTGCAGATCTAAGTTTGCTAATATCTACTTTATTTTGATGATCTCTTAGCGCACGCTGTAAAATAACCCTTGAATTAGCTACTTTTCCTATTAAAATTGCATACGCAACCTCAATCATACATTTCTCTTCGTCAGCCTTTCGATACTGAGCCCTTCTCAATAATACATTTCCTGATATCGGACCTTGGATTCTCGCAATAAACCGACCATATTTCGATAGAAGACTAACATAAACATCATTTCGCATACATAAATCCAATAAGTAAGGACTAATTCCAACATTCCCAAAACATACTATTCCGCAAATAGTGTGTATAGGCAATCTCAGTAAAGTGGCTTTTTCAAAATTCACAATAACAGATTGTCCTTCTTTTAATAAATATGAACCTTGTGTGGAAACAAAAAGTGTATTGAGCAGTTTTCGCATTTTAAAAATAGATTATTCACAAAGTTTCATTTTATTAAGATAATTATTAATATCCTTTTTCATTTTTGGCTTAATAGGGAGACACTGATTTAAAAGAGAGCAACGCAGACATTTTATTGGATTATAAACAGCAGGTGGCGTTATCCCATTACGTATAAGATCATGAATATCTCGGGCTGTAAGGACAGTTTTTTCTCTTAATTCGGATGTAAATACAGATAATTTTCTATGCCGGGTTTTTCCATAGAATATAGACCCTTCTGGGACAGTAGTATTAAGCATCTCCTCGAGACATAATGCTTGCGCACAAAGCTGAATATCATCCCAGGTCTCAGGTTTAGGTCGACCTCTTTTATATTCCACCGGAAAAGGGACGTTGTTATGAAATTCCACAATATCAATTTTCCCTATTAATCCCAATTTCAACGATCTTATAGATACTCCCCTTTCAATGCGAATATTGTTTTTTATCGTATATCCTGGAGTATCAATATTCTCATGCATAATACGTCCCTCGGCGGTATATCTGTTCTCTACCCAAATTCCCTCAATATGAATTAATGCACACTGCCGGACACAAAATGAATAATGCTGCAAAGCAGACAATGGCAGCAATTCATCTTCTTTAAACAAATTCAAATCCCGATATTACGTTGAAACGATATTCTTAAATAAGTTCCAATAACTCTACCCCATCCGGAACTCCACCTAAAGATACTTCATAATCTTCAAAAGATCGTGAAGGCCTTTCTCTTGAACCATTTTTTCTGTTTATTTTAACAGAATCAAAAAGGACCTTTGCCGGAGCATTCCCTAATTTTGACTGATGTCGAAAGACGATTAATTTTCTCGCTGTTATTTCACCCCGGGCAGCAGAGCGGTCATGATCGAACATATTGGCTAATGCTTCCCAAAATAATTTTAAGTCATCCTCCGAAAATCCAGTTTGCTCGGCTAAGGAAGCAGAAATGTATCCATGAGTGCGGTACAATGCATATGGCACTGTGAATTTTCTGCCCATTGTTCTCTCTTTCTCTAAATCTTCTTCTTTGGTGACAGCCATTCGAGTGATTGTATGTTCTGCAGAAAATATAGGCTCGACACTACGGCCAAATTTGAATTGGACAGGTCCTCTTACTTGTCCAGCATTGATTTCAGTTGTCATTACTGCCCCAAAAGTCCTGATGTCATAAAAATTACCACACATCCATCTAGTGATTTTTTTTGCTTCCTCCTCATTTTTTGGAAGCTTTTTGGATTCTGGTTTGATTTCATATTTTTCATAAGCTCTTTCATGCTGCCGGTTTAGCACCGCCTTTTCTTTAACATAAATCTCGTAAGGGGGATTCTCTTGTTTTACAATTCCTACATAATTCCTTATTTTCCGTTTTAAGCAGACATCTGTAACTAAACCATGACCTGTTTCTGGATCAATACGTGGCAGGTTTCCGGCATCCGGATCTCCGTTAGGATTGCCATCCTTAACGTCAAAAAGTAAAACAAATTCATAACGGTTTTGAATGGTATTATTCATTTTCATTCTCCTTTGATGAAGCTTTCTGGAAAAAATGATTACGCTGATGGTAGTATCCCACCGCAAATCGGCCCTGATCATCAAGATTCAAAGTAGAAGGGATACCGTCAGCAGAAATCTTATCCATGATTTCTCCCATCTGTTTGTCCAACCAAACCGTGCTTTTTCCTACATTTCTTATTTTAGCGAGATGATGGATAGACAAATCCTGCAACCGCTTGAATATAACCAAGGGTGAACTGCAGGCAGCGCTAAAATATGTGTCACGAATGGTTTTGTTTAGTTTGCCTCCTTCGTGAGCAGATTCTTGCACACGTTCTAAGACAGCAAATAAACGTCCGAGAACATATCCGATATTATCGTTCTCTTTATCAATTGACATGCCTACCTCCTTAATATTTTTATTTAAAAAATACTTATCCCTTTGTAAAACAGCCTTGATTATTGCTGCTCTTTCCCTTGAGACATACTGAGTGGCTTTGCATCTAATAACTGCCAAAGAAAGAAGTGTACGTGGATATCGAATGTCGTTTAAAATTGACAACATTAGCTGGCCGCCAAGAGTAGGGGGGATATTTTTAGAGTCTTCATTAGCTGCAATCGCCTTTAATATCTGGAATAAAGAAAGAAATTCTCGATCCTTAGGGCTTCTGATAATATCAATATCTCGGAAATACTGGGCAATTCGCTGTTTGAGTTCACCGACGGTTCCGGCATACCAAAAGCGGATGGAAATCCGGGATGCATTGGGAGCTAAACCCAAGATATAAAACGGCAATTTTTCTTCTTTTGATGGAATACCAGTTTTAACAGAGCTAAGAAAACTTCTTATTTTCTCATAGCTAACATTCTCCTCACCTTTGGGAGCTCCGGCCAAGAGAAATGATAGATCTTCTTCAAGCGCAGTAGCCTCCTTGGCCCAAAAAACTGTGCTTGTATCTCCAATCTGCATGCGTTGCTTTGATCCTTTTGCTAACAGGTAATTTAAAGCTGTTGTATAAGCAAAGACAATATCTTCACTAATTGGAGCGTTTAATCCTTGCTCTTTTCCAAATGATTTGAAAGCATCCAAATTAAATGAAACTATACTAGCCCCAGATGTTTGTGCCCCCCATACTCCCTTAATTTTCGTATGTAATCGGGCTGGAACATCTTTATTCCCACTTACAATGCAGGTATGAATTTCACCTGATTTTAATCGGTTAATTTTATTTATTTGATCAAGCACTGCCGGCCGCTGACAGATCAAACATGTATCTTCTTTTAACATAAAAGTCAGATTTGAATTTTTTTCTATAATTTCTTCCCAACACGAAAGAGAATGGATTTTCTCAAATGGAATTATTTCAAGGAATTTTTTTATTGCTTTTATTCCTTTATCAGGAAAATCATCCGGAAATGAATCTGCTAATTTCTCCTTGAAAGCTTTATGAGCTGAGGAAGCCTTATTGATTTCTTTTCTTTGTGACGATTTTGGCTGTCCCAAAGTATATTGAGGATTGTCCCAGAAAAGATTAGCTTTTATTCCAGATGTTTTTATTTCTCCTTGCGGCACTAAAAATTCTCTTGGGATTTTTGACTTATCCCCTTCAGTCCTGGTGTCATGAATACTAACGAAATTTCCTTCTTCATCGATTATTATAATGTAGGGGATGCCCTTTTTTTCGAATCCAAATATCGGGATATCAGTATCCAAACTATCTAATAACCTTTGATAATAATCAGCAAGAGATTTTAAAATCATTTTCGCACCTCAACATCCCTTAAATCAATCTTCCCCTTATCCAATTTTGCATTAAAGAACATAGGCATAGGTTCTTTTCCGGAGTAATCCAAATCATACAACATCCATCCCAGATCTCGAGTCTCATCAATGGTAACAAAATCATCTTCTCCTCTTCCAACAAATTCAAAATGAATGGGAAACTCCCTGCATCCAAAATAAGGTTGGTGATAGCACTGGCCTTTACTTGCCCTGCGGATAAACATGTTTTCGAATTTACTGACACTATCATCAGGACCAGCTTTTTCTGTTAATTCAAACTCAGCATGAATAATATAAGCTACGTTTTTTAAAAAAAGACCGGCACGCTGCTGGCGATCATCTTCAATATACATTCCTAATTTCCCTGACGATGTTTTCATCACAGTTATAATATTTTTCGTTGAAATGACGGATCCTATCTCATTGCGTCTTAAAGAAGTCCAATGAATCGGATTAAGAACATCAATTTGTAGAATGATCCATCGAATTGCAGGTTTCCATAAAATTGCCTCAAGTATTCCTCGTGCTGCAGAAGGAGTTATAACTTCATAGCTCACCCGTTCTACTTTCATTTCCGGACGGGTAAAACAAGCATACTCCCCATAGACTTTTAATCTGAAGGGATTACTTTTATTCATAGTCTTTCCCCTTACTTAATATTTAAACAAAATACTTATCAGGATCGGTTTTACTAAAATTTTCTAGGGACACTAAACCTACCCTTGAATCATAGAGTTCTTCAGTCAGCAACTGGAATAAACCAGGATATCCATCTATTCCTTTGATATGTTCCAAATTCATTAGAGATAAAAACTCATTCTCATAGAGCATAACCATAAATCGCTGTAGCTTTCTAAGAATCCTGCGGGAGTTCCAGGGACTGTCAATCAATTCATCAACTAGCTGAAATGAATTCTCATAGGGTACAATCACAGGATATTGTCCTTGTTCATCTATCCAAGAAAATCTTTGAGCAGCGGTTTTGAATGCAAATTCAAATACCGCATAAGGCCTAAAGCAATCTAAAATATCTTTTTCATCAAGTTTATTGCTTCCCAACTGCCAATACTTTTGTCTAAAATATTCTTTATGCAAATTAATTGATAAAATATTTAAATCAGATGAGTGATTAATCAAGTCTCTTGTTATTTCTGCTGCTTGTTTTATATAAGATGGAGTTTTTGTATCTGACTGAAAAACAATCGTCTTTCCAGGATATCCAAGGATTCCCTCTCGATTACAACGACCTGCAGCTTGAGCGATTGAGTCCATCCCTGCCAGTTCTCGGTAGACAACCGGAAAATCAATATCCACTCCAGCTTCGATCAATGATGTGCTTATAACAATTATTTTTGAATTTTTTAATTTTTCTCTGATTGATTTAAATATCTTTGAACGATGTTCAGCACACATATTGGTCGAAAGATGAAAGGCATCCTTATAATTCGAAATAAGATGATACAAATTCCGGCAGTCCTCCTTACGGTTCACAATACATAGAACCGAAGATTGTTCTGAATTGATATCATCAGCCAGCTCAGTCCAATTAATCCCGTCTTTCCATTTATCATGGATCAGCACATTTACTCGTTTTAATTCATCTGCCAATTTTTCTGGTTCATCAACAATTTCAACTATATCATCATCTTTGAAACCTTCACGAAAATCAAAGTCAAATTCTTTTTTTTCAGTAAGGACGGGCAAAGTAGCGCTGCATAGAACTGGGGTTACTTTGTAATTCTTAAATAATTCATTTATTCCGAATACTATTGGTTTTAGGTAGTTAGAGGGAAAACATTGGACTTCATCAAAGATTACAACACTATTTGAAATATTATGAAGTTTGCGGCATCTGCCTGGTTTATTGGCATACAATGACTCAAAAAACTGGACGTTAGTTGTAACAACAATAGGTGCATCCCAATTTTCCGTTGCTAATCTTTGCCAGGAATATTCTTCTTCAGGGGTTTTGTCAACTACATTATAGTGATGTTCAATAATGCAGTCTTGAAACCCAGGTATATTTCTAAAAACATCAGCGGTTTGTTCAATAATTGACGTATAAGGGATTACATATATTATTCTTCTCTTACCATATTTTAATGCGTGTTCTAATGCAAAAGCCATGGAAGACAATGTTTTACCACCGCCAGTAGGAACAGTTAATGTAAAAATTGAAGGTTTTTTTCCCGATGCTATCCGGCATTGCTCTAGTACATCCCAACGAATCTTATTTATTTTAGTATTCTTTGCATTTCGACATAACTTATCTATATGATGATTGAATTTTTTACATAAAAATTCTATTGTTGGATATTCAGTTCTTCTTACCTTGGCTTTATCTGAAGCCATAAATTTTTCCGTATCCAAAAAATCAGCATCAACCAGACTGGAAAAAAGCATTCTAATGAAGAACGCAGGATCTCCTGAAATTTTAATTAGAGGTTGATCTTGATCTATAATCCAATCAGGAATATCTGGAATAATAGCCTCGACCTCTTCTGAATTTCTCATTCTTGCATTTAAGGCAGATCCACCACTATCAGCACTCGAATAGTCGGCTAATCCAGCATGATGTCCCATTATTAGCCACGAAAGGATTCGATCATATCCCTTCCATTTTTTTCGAATAGCAAGCCATCCTCCCATAGAAGAATGAATTACCCGAGTTTTT
This sequence comes from uncultured Eubacteriales bacterium, assembly GCA_964557845.1. Classification (GTDB taxonomy): domain Bacteria; phylum Acidobacteriota; class Aminicenantia; order Aminicenantales; family Aminicenantaceae; genus CAZLBV01. The sequence goes on from CAZLBV010000037.1 coordinate 6,460, forward strand.
CTGAAGAATTCATTATTTTTCTCAATTGAGGAGGATCTCAACATAGATTGGAATTCCTTTTGATATTTGCCCAAATCATGCCAAAGACCAGCTAATCGAGCTATACTTTCTCCGCCAAATTTTTCAGCAAATTGCGCAGACAATTCTGCAACGTTCTTTAAATGAACTTCAAGGGATTGCCATTCTGATATTGGTTTTCCCTCTAGACTATGGGCAAAATATTTTTCCATATTTTTATCATCCATAATTCTAAATCTTAATTATATTCGAATTTTTAAAAAATTCTTCAATAGAATGAACCTCTTTTTTATAATCAATATTATTCTTCGCTGTATGTACTAAGTCCCAGATTCGTCCATTCGGCGTTAAAATTCTTCTACAAGAATCAGGTTCTTTATAGTTAGTGGAATTATAAAAAGATAAAATTTTATCATGAAGACTAGCATTTAAATCTGAATCAATAAGGTCAAGTTCATTAAGCCTATATAGAAAACTCTCTGCAGAAACTCCAAACCGGTGTTTGATTCTTAAAAGTAAATCAAAATCCCATTGTGACTTCTTAATTCCTAATTGAGAAACAGTGGATTGAACTGCGTATTCCGGCATCAAAAATAGCGCAGCAAATTTTGATGCAGCGTGATGGATATCTAAGGATTCACCTTTTATTTCAAAAAATTTCATATGGCCTACTTTTCTCTCCCACATAAATAAAAAAAGATGCCCTAATTCATAAAGCAAACGAAAAATTTGTTTTTCAGGATTGTGTTTACAATTTATGAAGAAAAATGCATTCTCATTTATAGAATCATAAAAAGAAGCACTAAAGATTCTATGAAATAAGGGAAGGATTACAACTCTTAAACCACACACCTCAAATAATTCAAAATAATCAAAAATTACTGCATCTCTCACTCCCATAATATCTCTGACTCTTCTAACTAATTTTTCAATGCCAGCATAAGTTGGTTCAACGGGAAGCGTTAAGGGAATTAAAGAATGTTTTTGTGCATTACATATATCCTCAAGAGCCAAAATGTAATCCATAATAACATTTATTGTTGCCTCAGTCCGATTGGTTAACTTTTCGTTATCTAAGTCGATTCGATAAATATTCTCCTGCTCTTTTTTGATTAGTTCATGTAATTCTGATTGGTTTCTAGCAAATAGAGCATCAGATGATACATTCAAAGCCTTGGAAATCTCAAAGATAATCCGGGCAGAAGGAATATTCTCCCCATTTTCTATCATACTTAATGGACCCTGATGTATTCTTATTCTCTTAGCCAAATCTACTTGAGTTAAACCAGATCTTCTTCTTATAATTTGTATGTTTTTTCCGATAAAAGAATAATCAACCCTGCCCTTCATAATATTTCTATAATATATAATTTATTATATGTCAAGATAATTATGTAATATTTTTTATTTAATATCACTTTTAAAGATATTGCTTATAAATATGAGTGATTAATCAGAGTGATTCTTGAATTTTTATTTTCTGATCCTTCAGAAACAAGCTAAGCTTGATTCTCGCTCTAATAAGGGAGCAGATACGAGGCGTCGGGAAGTGAAGTAGTTATCCACCGCGAACCTCCCGCAACAAAGTAGATGCCCATAATCTGCTCAAGAATCAGGGTTTAGCTTTTATTTTATACAATACCGCACCCAAATACCCGCCCTCATTGATCTCGGCGATATACAATCCAGGCTGCATATGCGCCCGTCTTTTCAGCATGGGTTCGGATAATTTTTCGAGCAGGGCACTGGCTTCCCAATCATGGTTTCGATCGCTCAGCAAGATCTTTTCCTTATTCCTCACGATCTTCTCGAGGATCTCACGTAAACTCATTAAACTTTCTCCTGTCATTATAGCGTAGCTCTTAACCTCATCTATACTATACGTATTAGAAGGCAGGAAGGTTGCCTAAAAACCGATTGTCACATGAAGACCAGTTATGATATATAGTACCTTCATTTAAGACTTAATATTATCTTATTAGTTCTTTAAGCTACAGTAAGATTATTTATCATGAATCCGATTGGAAGGCTTGTTATCAAACAGAATAAATGAACGAAAAAACCGGATTTTTTAACCGCCACATAAATCTGATCAATATAATTCTCCTTATCCTCTCACTTTATTTGTTTCTTTTCAGCCTGGAACTGATGGGAGCATCCTTAAAGATGTTCGGTAAAGGATTAGCCGCAACGCTTATCGAAACCACCACCAATCCCCTGGTAGGCTTATTCATCGGAATACTTGCCACTTCGGTTGTCCAGTCCTCATCATCAACAACCTCCATTGTGGTTGGGCTTGTCAGCGCAGGCACATTGAATGTGGCCAACGCTATTCCCATCATTATGGGGGCCAACATCGGCACTTCTGTAACCAATACTCTCGCAGCTTTAACTCAGATCAGAAGGTCAGAAGAATTCCGCCGCTCATTTGCAGCCGCAATTGTTCACGATTACTTTAATCTGTTGGCTGTCCTAGTGCTTTTTCCTCTTCAGTATTTCACAAATTTTCTGGGGATAGCAGCCTCTTTTTTAGGCCGCGAATTCCAAAATATAGGCGGTCTGAATTTTTTGAGTCCGGTTAAATACGCCACCAAACCAGTCGTAGAAGTCCTGATAGGTGTGACCGGAGAACATCCCTGGGTCCTCTTGGGTCTTTCCCTCTTCTTTCTTCTCTTTGCCCTGACCCGGATGGTGAAATCACTCAAGGTTTTGGTCATAACCAGAGCCGAAGCCTGGTTCGACCGGTATTTATTCAAGAATGCCCACCGGGCTTTTCTGGTGGGGCTACTGCTTACGGCCATGGTGCAGAGTAGTTCCATTACAACCTCCCTGGCCGTTCCCATGGCAGGCGCAGGCCTTTTGACTCTGGTTCAGATCTTTCCTTATACATTAGGGGCCAATGTAGGCACCACCGTAACCGCCATCCTGGCAGCCCTGGTGACAGGAAATCTATCGGCAATTATAGTTGCGTTTTCGCATCTTTTATTCAACTTATCCGGTATAATTCTTTGGTGGCCTTTTAAAATTGTTCCAATCACTCTGGCGCAAAAATTTGCATTTTTTTCTACTCGCAGAAAAATAATACCTCTTTTTTATATACTTATAATTTTCTTCATCATTCCTATATTAGTGATTACTATTGCAAGATAAAGGGAGTTAACCATGTTTAGAAAATGGCTGGCAATCTTCAAAAAAGACACATTAATGGACCAGGCATACCAACAATCTTTTGAAATGCTGGACATAACCCTGGAGATGTTTCAAAAAGCCAAAAAGTCGCTTCGCTTTACTGAAGACTCGGAAGTCGATTTAAATGTCCGTGATATGGACCTTAAAGTCAATAAATATGAGCGGGAAGTCAGAAGAATGGTCTTCAGGCATCTGGTCATGAGCGGAGCTGAAACCCTACCTTCGGGTTTAGCCTTAATAAGCATTATCATCGATATCGAACGTCTCGGTGATTATGCTAAAAATATGGTCGACCTGGCCGTAAACCATCCAGGCAAGCTTTCCGGAGGAAAGTTTGAACAGGAATTCTGCCGGATCGAAGAAGCCGTGGCGAATAATTTTGTCAAGACACGGAAATTCTTTGAGACCGGCATTTCAGAACCAGCCAGAGAGCTGCTAAAAGAATACAACTGGGTCAATCCTGCCTGTGATAGAATTATGTTCGACCTGTTAAGCGAAAAAGATAAAGACATACGCCCCCGGGATGCCATCGCTTTATCCCTCTACATTCGCTGGTTGAAACGAATTAATTCTCATCTGCGCAATATTACCACCAGTGTGGTTAATCCCTTTGACAGGATAGGATTCGAACCCAAAGAATAGACAAATACTGGAATTTCCAAAACAACTGGAGGAGATCATGGATTATCGAGTATTGGGCAGAACCGGATTAAAAGTATCCCGGTTATGCTTCGGGACCATGTCTTTCGGTGGTGACGCAGATGAAAGTGTGTCTGGATCCATGTTTCATCTCTGCCGGGAAAATGGCATAAATTTTTTCGACTGCGCCAATGTTTATCAATCGGGGCGTGCGGAAGAAATATTGGGCAGGCTTATCAGAACCTGCCGGCAGGAAGTGGTGATAACCACTAAAGTATATTTTCCCACAGGAACCGGCATAAATGACGGAGGCAGCTCCCGCTATCATATCATGAATGCGGTTGAAGCCAGTCTAAAGCGTTTGGGAACGGATAGAATCGATATCTATTTTTTACACAGATTCGACGAAATCACTCCTTTGGAAGAAACACTACATGCTCTGGATGATTTAGTCAGGCAGGGAAAAATACTTTATATCGGTGCCAGCAATTTTTCTGCCTGGCAGACTGCCAAGGCTCTCTGCATCTCTGCCAAAGAAAAAATAAATGGATTCTGCTGTCTGCAGCCAATGTATAACCTGGTCAAACGCCAAGCAGAAGTGGAAATCCTGCCCCTGGCTCTTGAGGAAAATCTGGGAGTCATTCCTTACAGCCCCTTAGGAGGGGGATTATTATCCGGAAAATACAGTTCCTCACAACATCCAGACAAAGGACGCCTCATCGATAACCAGATGTATAAGACCCGTTACAGCTACCCATGGATGTTTGAAGCAGCGGAACGCTTTACAGCTTTAGCTAAATCGAAAAGTATTCATCCTGCTTCCCTGGCAGTGGCATGGGTGGCGTCCCACCCTGCGGTTACCGCTCCTATAATCGGAGCTAGAAATACAGAGCAGCTTAAACCACTTCTGGAAGCCCCGGACATTGACATGACACCTGAATTGCGTCGGGAAATATCTTTGTTGTCTCCAGAGCTACCCTCTCCAACAGATAGAAATGAAGAGAATGCTCCTTTCAATTACGGTATCCGGGAATGATGCCGCTTAAACCCTTATTGCTTGATCAGGGTAGATAAAGGCATCTGAAGCTCTGATAAGCGTTCTTCAGATTCGGCCACTTTTTGGATATTGGGATCAGCGTCTTTCCAGTAATCCAGGAAACGCTGGTAATTTCGAACCGCCATAGGCCTGATATTATTCTCGTCATATATTTTAGCCGCCATGTAAAAACCTGCCACATACAGGTTGCCCCAATGGACTCTTCCCTGGGGGAGTACGGTCAGCATATCATATTGGACTTTTGCATTCTCCAGATCTCCTGAATCGAAGTAGACTTGACCGAGAGAATCTAAGGTCATAGCCCAAAAATATCTACCAAAATAAGGTGAAGGGATAGAATCAAGGGTTTCTTTTAACCATCTAACCGCTTCAGGATAATTTTGTTTTTTATGCTCAATTTTCCCCATCAAAAAAGAATGGTAACGGCAAACATCTTTACTCAAGCTCTCCTCACATAAGGACCTAATCACATTTGCAGTGGTTTCTGCCTTTGTCATTTCACCCAAAGCAAGGTAAGATAAACCTTGATAGAGCAGTATTTCTCGTTTGGCTTCAAGATAATCCTGTTGATGGGCAATGTCCAATGCTTGTTTGCATGATTCAAGCGCCCCTGTGGGCTGACCCAGCTCAAGCTGGATCAAAGCTAAGGTAAGATTATAGTCGATCAACCACTTTCTCTCACTTAACAAATCCGCCAATTCTACGCCCTGGCGGGCCAGCTCAAGCGCTTCCTGAAATCGTCCCTGAAAAAGATAAAGATTAACCAGACGGTGGAGCCCCTGGTTATGAGCTGTCGGCTCAGGTGTATCTAAGAGATTCTGATACTCCCGTTCTGCTCCGCTGATATCACCCAGATAATTGCGGATATCGCCTTTTAAGAGAAAATTTCTGTGGTGAAGGGGATCGATCCTGAAAGCATGTTCGGCTTCAAGAGAAGCCAGGCTGAATTCACTCTTCCAAAGATAATTATGCGCCAGAGATTCATGAATGGTCGCATTGTCATAAACATTATTCAAAAAGGATTCGAGTACATTTTGGGCATCATCTATCGATCCTTTATACATATAGACTTGAGCTAGATTAAGATAAGATTGAATACCCTCTGCCCCCTGGGTAATATTGCCTTGAAGCAGTTTTTGGGCTTCTTCCCACTGCTCTAATCTGATATATAAAATTGCCAGATTGTTTCGTCCGATCTCATCATCTGGATAACTTTTCAGTAATTTTTGATAAGTCGTTATCGCTTTATCATAGTTTGCCTCTGATTGCATATAATATTGTCCCTGGATATAAAACTTTTCTCTGTCAGAAACCTTGTCGGCAAGTTCAAAAGCCTGATTTAGTTTTTTCTGTGCCTCGTTTTTATAACCAAGATTTTCATAAGCCAGGGCCATCGCCTGGTAAGCCATGGCAAAATTTTGATCCAGGCCAACAGCCAGATCCATCAACGCTATGCATTCAGTATAATCCCCCTTGTTGTGTGCCTTTATTCCTTCTTGATAGTATCTGGCAGCATCCGGGGATGTAGTGGTGATATTCTCTACAGCTTTATCTATATCCGCAGCGATCTCTTCCTGAGTCAACTTGAAGCTGCTTTTTATCCTGCGTGTCAAGGTATCGACTATCTCAAACAGGGTCTCTGATCCTTGGCCTTCTGCCATTTCGGATCCGATCTGCTTTCCGGACTGAGCCTCCTGAAGGGAAGTATTTACCCTGATAATATCCCCTGCCTGGGTAATTTTACCTACCAGGGTATATTTGACTCCTCCCCGTTCGGCAACTCGCTGAAGATCACGGAATGAATATGTCTCTGCTTCAAGCAGATCGAGTTCATCCATGATAGTCAACATTTTCTCTCCACTAAGCACATTTAAATATTTCGACTGGCTAAGATCTGCGATCAATAGATCAGACAGTGCTTTTTCCCAGTTATCAAAATCTTCAAATCCAGTATTGTTCTCAAAGTACATAACAGCCAACGACGGCTTATCCTCACCCAGAGCGGCTAGTTTAGGATTGGAGATCAACCTCCATCCGACGACAGCAATCAAAACAACAGCCAGGATCACCAGGATCGGTACATATAATTTTCTCAAATTGAATTTAACCGTAATCTCTCTTGATGTAATCGGTTTCCTTTGGGGCAAAACTCTATCGGTAGTGGGTACGTTTTTTTCAATTTCCTTGAGCTCAGCTAAGAGCTCTGTAGTTTTTTGATATCGTTTACTCTTATCCTTTTCAAGGCATTTAAGAATGATCCTGCTGATAGCATTAGGAATCTGAACATTTATTTCTGTTGGATCCTGGGGCGTCTCAGTTTTTTGCTTAACAGCCACACTTATGGGAGTATCACCCTCAAAGGGCACTCTTCCCGTCAACATTTCATACATAATGATACCAAGAGAATAAATATCCGACCTTTGATCGACCTCTTTACCTTCCACTTGTTCAGGCGACATATACTCAGGAGTTCCTACTATAGAACCGGCATCAGTTATGCCTTTGGTCTTTACAGATCTGGCTATTCCAAAGTCCAGGATTCGGGCATCACCTTCTCTATCGATCATTATGTTTTGGGGCTTCAGATCTCGATGAACCACGCCCTGTTTATGAGCTTCAACCAGCCCCTCACAAACCTGCTTTGCTATGAAAACCGCTTTTCCTACAGTAAACTGCCCTATCCTCCGCATGAGGCTTTTTAGGTCCTCACCAGGAACATATTCCATAGTAATATAGGGATATCCCTGTTCTTCACTAAAATCATAAACCCGGCAGATATTGCGATGCGTGATCTTTCTGGTAAGCTTTAGTTCATTGCGGAACCGCTCTTTTGTTTTTTCATCAAAGGCCACCTCCGGATTTAGAAGTTTTAGAGCAACCTTTTCATCTATCTTTGTATCCAGAACCTTAAAAACCCTTCCCATTCCCCCTTTTCCCAGATCTTCCATGATGTAATATCTGTTGGCAAAGGTACTTCCTATGGATAAATCGTTTATTGTTGTTATAAGAGTTTTGGTATAGGAATTGGATTCATCCCCGGCAGCTATGATCTCGGCCCCGCAGTTGCTGCAGAAACGGCTGTCGCTGGTATTCTCATGATTGCAGTTGGGACACCTCATGTTGATCGAAAATCTCCTGTTCTATAAAATATTATAATATCTATATCTATATCTATATACGCAAGAATAGTCAATTGAGTTGCCGGAAAACGGCATCAAATAGTAATCTTTCACTTAATCTCTGCTCTACACTCATGTCTTTCTTATGCTCTGTATCTCATTTTTCTATATTAATATAGACGCTAGTTCTACTCAAATTGTTGTCTGCCTTTATATAAAAAACTGGCTTTGACTTGGCTTATCGGTGATGTTAAAATTTTCTCGCGTTTCATCCCGTTTAAGGAAATATTATGAGAACCATCCTGATAAAAGGCGGAACCGCCGTCACCCCATGGGGGATATCCCACCAGAATATTTATATCCAGGAAGAAAAGATCGCGGAGGTCTCAAAAAATGAAAGTCATAAAGCTGATCTGATTATAGATGCTTCAGGTTTGTACGTATTGCCCGGTGCGGTCGATAATCACGTCCATTTCAATGATGAATTCATGGGAACCATGAGTGTTCATGATTATTATACCGGCACTCTGGCAGCTGCTTACGGAGGAGTTACCAGTATCATCGATTTTTCTAACCAGGTCCCGGGAAAACCTTTGATCCACACTCTTGAAAAAAAATTCAAGGAAGCTGAAGGAAAGGCCTTGATCGATTATGGTATCCATCCGGTCATCACAAATCTATCCGGGAACATCTTGGATGAGATACCTGTTATGGTCGAGAAAGGGGCGCCAACCATTAAATGTTATATGACCTATAGAAGCGAAGGGCTGATGATGGATATTCCTGATCTAAAGAGGATTCTCAGCCGGCTCGCTGCTTCCGGAGGAATGCTGCTTGTGCATGCGGAAGATAATGAGACCATTGAAAACAATGTCTCCCGATGGATCAACCAGGGAAAAACGGCTGCTATCTTCCATGCCCGGAGCCGGCCGCCCGGATCCGAATACAAAGCTATCCTCAAATCCATCAAGATCGCTGAGGAAACTGGAGGCCGCCTCTTTATCGTACATCTGTCCACGGATAAAGGGATGGATGCAGTGTATTCATCCCGAAAGAAAGGGCAGCATGTGTACGCAGAAACATGCACCCATTATTTGATCTTTTCAGAAGACAAGCTGAAGAGGGAGGACGGAATCAAATGGATCTGCTCACCTCCGCTTAGAAATCATAGGATCCAGCAGAAACTCTGGGAGGGGATATCAGATGGGCGTATTTCCCTGGTATCATCAGATGATGCCGCTTATTCCTGGAAGGCTAAACTTATGGGAAAGGGTCGTTTCGACCAATGCCCTAACGGCATCCCGGGAATCGAACCCAGGTTAAACCTGCTGTACTCAGAAGGAGTAGTTAAGAACCGCATCTCCCTTTCCCGGATGGTTGAACTTGTCTGCACTAATCCTGCCAAATGGTTCGGTCTATGGCCCCGGAAAGGCCAGATCGAACCAGGTGCGGATGCGGATATTATCCTCTTCGACCCCCAAAAAAAATGGACT